>NZ_JBFUMO010000073.1:0-16864 GCF_054049355.1 Roseateles sp. P5_E11
GACCGGTACTGGCACCATCACCCAAGGCGGTGCGCTGACGGTGACCGGCACCACGGGCTTGAGCAACGGCAGCGGCAACATCACGCTGGCCTCGGCCAACGACCTGCGGGGGCTGGTGAGCGTCACCACCACCGGCAATGCGCAACTCGTCAATGGCAGCGGCAAGGACTTGTCCCTGGGCGCGCTGAGCACCGGCGGCCTGACCGTCAGCACCAGCAATGCCAATCTGGACCTCGGCAGTGGCGGCATCACCGGCAACCTCAGTGCGACGACGACCGGCACCGGCACGATCACGCAGAGCGGTGCGCTGACGGTGACCGGAACGACGGGCCTGAACAATGGCAGCGGCAAYATCACGCTGACCACGGCCGCCAATGACCTGCAGGGCGCGGTCAGCATCACCACCACCGGCGCCACGCAACTCAGCAATGGCAGCGGCAAGGCGCTGACGCTGGGCACGCTGAACACGCACGATCTCACCGTCAGCGCCACGAGCGCCAGCCTGGGCCTGGGCAGCGGCAGCATCACCGGCGCTCTCGATGCGACGACGACGGGCGGCGGCGCCATCACCCAGACCGGCGCACTGACGGTGACCGGCGCCACGACCCTGAGCAACGGCAGCGGCAATATCACGCTGGCCTCGGCCAACAATCTGCAAGGTGCGGTCGACATCACGACCACCGGCACGACGCAGATCGCCAATGGCAGCGGCAATGCGCTGACCTTGGGCACGCTGAGCACGCRCACGCTAACCGTCAGCACCAGCGGCGCCGCCCTGGCCCTGGGCAGCGGCACGGTCACCGGCGCCCTCAGCGCGACGACGACGGGCACGGGCGCCCTGACGCAAGGCGGCGCGCTGACGGTGACGGGCGCGACGGCCCTCGGAAATGGCAGCGGCAATATCACGCTGACCACGGCCGGAAACGACTTCCAGGGCGCGGTCAGCATCACCAGCACCGGGGCCACCCAGCTCAGCAATGCCAATGGCAATACCCTGACCCTGGGCACGCTGAACACCGGCGCGCTGACCGTCAGCGCCAACCATGCCGACCTGGTGCTGGGCAGCGGCACCGTCGGCGGCAACCTCAGCGCGACGACGACGAACAACGGCACGCTCACGCAGAGCGGCGCGCTGACGGTGACGGGCACCAGCAGCCTCAGCAATGGCAGCGGCGACATCACGCTGACCTCGGCCAACGACCTGCAGGGGGCTGTCAGCGTCACGACGACCGGCACCACGCAGATCAGCAATGGCAACGGCAAGGCCCTGACCCTGGGGACGCTGAGCGTGCGCGACCTGACGGTCAACACCAGCGGCGCCAACCTGGGTCTGGGCAGCGGCACCATCAGCGGCAACCTCGGCGCGACGACGACCGGCACCGGCGTCATCACGCAGAGCGGTGTGTTGACGGTGACCGGCACCAGCGGCCTCAGCAGCGGCAGCGGCGGCATCACGCTGGCGGCGGCCAACGACCTGCAGGGCGCGGTCAGCCTCACCAGCACGGGCAGCAGTCAGATCGTCAACGGCAGCGGCAAGGCCTTGACCCTGGGCACGCTGAACACCGGCGCGCTGACGGTCAGCACCAGCAATGCCGACATCGACCTGGGCAGCGGCACGGTGGCCGGCACCCTGAGCGCCACGACGACGGGCAGCGGCACCATCACCCAGAGCGGCGCGCTGACAGTGACCGGCAGCAGCGGCCTCAGCAACGGCAGCGGCAACGTCAACCTGACGTCGGGCAACAACCTGCAAGGTGCGGTCAGCGTCACGACGACGGGCACCACGCAGCTCAGCAATGCCAGCGGCAACGCGCTGACCCTGGGCACGCTCAGCACTCGCGCCCTGACGGTCAGCACCAGCAATGCCAATCTCGGCCTGGGCAGCGGCACCGTCACCGGCAACCTCAGCGCCACCACCACCGGCACCGGCGCCATCACGCAGGGCGGTGTGCTGACGGTGACCGGCACCACGGCCTTGAGCAATGGCAGCGGCAACATCACGCTGACCTCGGCCAACAACCTGCAGGGTGCCGTCGGCATCACCAGCACCGGCACGACGCAGATCGCCAATGGCAATGGCAACGCGCTGGTGCTGGGCACGTTGAACACCCACGCCSTGACCGTCTCCACCAGCAATGCCAACCTGAGCCTGGGCAGCGGCGCAGTCACCGGCAACCTCAGCGCGACGACGACGGGCGCCGGTGCCATCACGCAGGGCGGCGCGCTCACGATCAGCGGCACCACAGCCTTGAGCAACGGCAGCGGCAACATCACGCTGACGTCGGCCAACAACCTGCAAGGCGCGGTCAGCCTCACCACCAGCGGCACCACGACGCTGGGCAACGGCGGCGGCAACCCGTTGACGCTGGGCACGCTGAACACCGGCGATCTGACCGTCAGCACCACGGCCGGCGGCGCGCTGAACCTGGGGCAAGGCAGCATCAACGGCACACTGAATGCCAGCAGCCATGGCGGCACCCTCAGCCAGACCGGCGCGCTGCTGGTCAGCGGCATTGCGACGCTGGACGCCACCACCAGCGGCGACATCAGCCTGCCCAACACCAGCAACCAGTGGCACGGCCTGAACCTGGTCGGCAACTCGCTGGACCTGCACTCGGGCGGCGACCTTGAGATCCTCGGCCTGACCCAGCCTGCCAACCGGGCATTGACGCTGTCTGCCGGTGCCAACCTCATCCTTGGCCCGGTGGCCAGCATCAACACCGGCACGGCCGACCTCACGCTGATCAGCGGCGGCAGTTTCACCATGGGCGGCGTGCTGGCCGGCCACAACGTCGAGCTTCAGGCCCAGACCGGCCTCAGCCTGGGCCAGAACATCACCGCCAGCGGCACGCTGAAGCTGACGACAGCCAGCGGCGACGTCAACCAGACCGGCGGCAGCCTGCTCGTCACCGGCACGACGGCGGTCTCGGCCGGTAGCTCGGTCATCAGCCTGAACCAGCCGGGCAACCATTTCAGCGGCGCCGTCAGCCTGAGCGGCGGCGTCACCGGCCTGACGGACAGTGCCGCGCTGACACTGGGCACAGTGAACACCGGCGACCTGACGGTCACATCGACCGGCAACCTCGGTCTCGGCCAGGGCAGCGTCACCGGCACGCTGAGCGCGACGAGCAACGGCGGCGCGATCACGCAGACCGGTGGCCTGACGCTGACCGGTGCGACGACGCTGAACGCCGGCGCGGCGGACATCACGCTGAACCAGGCCAGCAACGATCTGCAGGGCGCCATCACCGCCACGGGCGGCGCGGTGTCACTGCGCAGCGCCAACAACCTCAACCTCTTCGCGCTGGCTCAGCAGCCCAACAAGGGCCTGGAGCTGGAGGCGGGCGGCACCCTCATCCTGCCTGCCGGCACGAGCAATATCGACACCGGCACCGAGGCCTTGACCCTGTCCAGCGGCGGCGTGTTCAGCACCTTCGGCACGCTCAAGGGCGGTGCCGTTACGCTCAAGGGCCAGTCGGCCACGCTGGCGCATGACATCACGGCCACCGGTGCCCTCGCCGTGACCAGCACCAGCGGTGTCATCAACCAGACCGGCGGCCGCATCAGCGCCGCGGGCACGAGCAGCTTCGATGCCGGCAGCCAGGCCATCACGCTGGACGCGGCGACCAACCAGTTCACTGGCCTGGTCTCGCTGACCGGCGGCACCACCCAGATCAGGAGCCAGGGCGCGCTGGGGCTGGGCAGCCTGGCGACCGGCTCGCTGCAGATCCTGGCTGGCGGCGCACTGGGCTTTGGCACGGGCAGCATCGGCGGCGCCCTCAGCGCCACCAGCAGCGGTGCCGTCACGCAGGCTGCTAGCGGCTTGAGCGTCACCGGCACCGCAACCCTCAACGCCGGCGGCGCCGACATCACGCTGGGCGATCTGGCCAACAGCTGGACCGGCGCGGTCGCGCTGACCGGCAGGAATGCCGTGCTCACCGGCAGCAGTGCTGTCACGCTGGGCCATGTCAATGCCACCTCGCTGACGCTGACGACGGGCGGCGCCGTCAGCCAGGGCGCGGGCACGACCATAGCCCTGACCGGCGCCCTGGGCGTGGACGCGGGCGCTTCGGCCATCACCCTGGCGAACACCGGCAACCAGCTGGGTGGCATGGTCACGCTGAAGGGTGGCGCCACGCAGCTGCGCACCACCAACGCGCTGACGCTGGGCACGCTGGACACCGGCGCGCTCACAGCCAACAGCACCGGCGCCCTGAACCTGGGCCACGGCACTGTTGCCGGCAACCTGAGTGCCACCAGCGGCAACGGCGTCGTCACGCAGGCCGCTGGCGGCTTGAGCGTCAGTGGCACTTCCAGCATCAATGCGGGCACGGCCGACATCACGCTGGACGACGCGGCCAACAGCTGGACGGGCGCGGTGGCGCTAACCGGCCGCGACGTGCGCCTCACCGACACCAGTGCCGTCGATCTCGGCGCGGTCAGCATCCGCTCCCTCGTGCTGAAGGCCGGTGGCGTCGTGACCCAGAGCGCACCCCTCAGCCTGACCGGCGCCTTGAACGTGGATGCGGGCAGCGCCGCCATCACCCTCAACAACACCAGCAACCAGCTCGGCGGCCTGGTCACGCTCAAGGGCGGCGTCACGCAGGTGAAAACCGCGGCCGGGCTGACCTTGGGGCCGTTGACCACCGGCGACCTCACGGTGGGCGCTGCCGGCCCGCTGAACCTGGGCCAGGGCCATGTCACGGGCAACCTCGTGGCCAACAGCGGCAATGGCGCCATCAGCCAGTCCGGCGCGCTGCACGTGACCGGCTCCGCCGCCTTCACCTCCGGCAGCGGCAACATCACGCTGGCCAACGCCGGCAACCAGTTCCTCGGCGCGCTGAGCCTGACCGGCAATGCGGTGACCCTCTTCAACCAGCCCAGCCTGAGCTTCGGCACGCTGAGCTTCAACAGCCTGGACGCTACCAGCAACGGCAGCATCACGCTGGGTAGCGGCACGCTCAGCGGCGCGTTGACCGCGCGCGCCCTCGGCGGCGCCATCACGCAGATCGCCGGCGGCCTTACCGTCGCCGGCAACGCGACGCTGCAGGCGACGACAGGCATCACGCTGACCGATGCGGCCAATCACCTCAACGGCGTCGTCAGCCTGAGTGGCAGTGCCAGCGCGGTCACGAACGCCGGCGGCCTGCGCCTGGGCACGCTGGCCACTGCCGGCCTGACGCTGAATGCGGCCGGCACGCYGGACCTGGGCAGYGGCTCCGTCGGCGGGACCCTCACGGCAGTCAGCAGCGGCGCCATCAGCCAGTCGGGTGCCCTGTCAGTGAGCGGCGGCACCAGCCTGAATGCGGGCAGCGCCGGCATCTCGCTCGGCCAGGCCGGCAATGCCTTCGCCGGCAGCGTCGACCTGCGTGGCGGCACCACCGTCATCACGGGTGCCGGCGCGCTGAGCCTGGGCAGCCTCAATGTCGGCGGGCTGACGGCGTCGGCCTCCGGCGCGCTGCGCCTGGGGACAGGCACGGTGGGGGGCAACCTCAATGCCGGCGGTGCGGCCATCACCCAAGTCTCCGGCGGCCTGGCGGTCAGCGGGGCGTCCACGCTGAGTACCGGCAGCGGCAACATCGATCTTGCCGAGGCGGGCAATGCCTTTGCCGGCGCGGTCAGCCTGGTGGGGGGCGATGTGACCCTGGCCAACAGCGGCGCCCTGCACCTGGGCAGCTTCGCGGTGCATGACCTCAAGGCCAGCGCCGGTGGCGACCTCGACCTCGGTGGCGGCACCGTGAATGGCGAGCTCACGGCCACCACGCGTGGCAGCAGGATCAGCCAGTCCGCGGCGCTGACGGTCAACGGCGTGGCCAACTTCGTCGCCGATGGCGGCCTGGCCACTCTGGTGCTGGACCAGCCGGGCAACCAGTTGCTGGGCGGCATCGCCATGCGCGGAGTAAATGGCGGCAGCTTCGCCAGCGCCGACATCAGCAGCGCGCTGGACCTGAGCTTCAGCGGCGATGTTCAGACGCTGAAGCTCAGCAGCGGCGGCCTGCTGACCCTTGGCGGTGGCCGGAGCACGACGCTGACGGCCGCGGCCCACAGCGGCATCGTGCAAACCGGCGCGCTGCAGGTCAGCGGCCTGACGACCCTGATCGCCCAGGGCGGCACGGTCATGCCAGTCGACATGGTCCATGCTGGCAACGACCTGAACCGCGTGCAGTTGCAGACCCAGGCCGGCGGTAGTCTCGGCCGCGTGCAGCTGCGCGATGGCGACGGCAGCCGGCACGACGGCCTGCAGTTGCTGGGCGACGCGGCCAGCCTGGAGATCACCTCAGCCGGTGCGCTGGACTTGGGCGGCGGCCGCTACGGCAGTCTGATGGCTGACACGAGCGCCACCGGCGCAGCCCTCACGCAGAGCGGCGCTCTGGCGGTCAGCGGCCCGGCGACGCTGAAGGCTGGCGGCGGCGCGATCACGTTGATCCGCCCCGACAACGACTGGGGCGGCCTGGTGCAGCTCGGCGGCGGCACAGTGCAAATCACCGCCGCTGGCGCGCTGACCCTGGGCGATATCGCCACAGACAGCCTGAGCGTGAATTCGGCCGGTGCCCTCAACCTGGGCCAGGGCGTGATCGGTGGTGCCCTGCTCGCAAGCAGCGGCGGCAACGCCATCACGCAATCTGGCGCACTGCAGTTCGGTGGCATGGCCACGCTCAACGCCGGTGGCGCGGACATCGCGCTGCCCCACGCCGGCAATCAGTTCCTCGGCGTCATCAACCTCGCCGCCCGCGACGCGACGCTGTTCAGCCTGCCCGGCCTCAGCCTCGGCACATTGGCTCTGCGCAGCCTGGACGCGAGCAGCAACGGCGGCATCATCCTGGGCACCGGCAACCTGAGCGGCGCGCTGAGCGTACGAGGCGCCACGATCACTCAGATGGCGGGCGGCCTCGCCGTGGCGGGCGGCAGCACGCTGCAGGCAGCGGGCGACATTACGCTGACAGAAGCGGCCAACCAACTGGGCGGCCTCGTGAACCTTAGTGGTGGCACGACGGCCCTGAGCAATGCCGGCGACCTAAGTCTGGGCAGCGTCGCGACCGGTCCCCTGACGCTGGAGGTGGCCGGCGCGCTGAACCTCGGCGGCGGCCAGATTGACGGCGAGCTGAAGGCGGTCAGCCGCGGGCTACTGACCCAGACCGGTTCGCTCGCGGTCAGCGGCGCAGTCACGCTGGACGCTGGCGCCGCGGCCATCAGCCTCGGCCAGGCCGGCAACGCCTTTGCCGGCACAGTCATCAACCTTACCGGCGGCAACACCCTGCTCGTCAACAGTGGCCCGCTCAGCCTCGGCCTGCTGGACGTGGGCGACCTGACGGTCGCCTCGAATGGTGCCTTGCGGCTTGGCAGCGGCACGGTCGGCGGCGAACTGAAAGCGAGCAGCGGCGGGGGTGCGATCGGCCAGGTCGCTGGCGGCCTCAGCATCGCCGGCGCGTCGACACTGGACGCGGGCAGCGCCGCCATCCAGCTCAACGAGGCCGCCAATGCCCTCGGTGGCCCGATCCATCTGCTGGGCGGCGATGTGAGCCTCGTGGCCAGCGGCGCGTTGCGCCTGGGCAGCTTCACAACGCGCGATCTCAAGCTGAGCGCCGGCGGCGACATCTCGCTGGGCGGCGGCCGCGTCAGTGGCGATCTGACGGCACTGATCCGGGGAACGACCCTCACCCAGACCGGTGCGCTGTTTGTCGCAGGCTCGAGCGATTTCATCGCCGACGGCAGCCTCGTGAATCTCGTGCTGAACCAGCCCGGCAACCAGTTGCTCGGTACGGTCAGCATGCGCGGAGTGAACGGCGGCAGCTTCGCCAGCGCCGACATCAGCAGCGCGCTGGACCTGACGTTCAGCGGCGATGTGAAGACGCTTACGCTCAGCAGCGGCGGCCTGCTGACGCTGGGCGGCGGCCACAGCGACAGCCTCAGCGCCGCGGCGGCCAAGGGCATTCTGCTGACCGGGCCGCTGCAGGTGAGCGGCCTGACGACGCTGATCGCCAACGGCGCGGCCGTGCCCGTCGACCTGGCCACCCATGGCGCGGGCAACGACCTCAACCGTGTGGAGCTCAAGGCCCAGGCCGGCGCCAGCCTCGGACAGGTGCAACTGCGCGATGGTGATGCGGCGCGCCATGACGGTCTCAAGGTCACGGGCGACGCCGCCCAGCTCGAAGTCACGTCGGCCGGCGCGCTGGACCTCGGTGGCGGCAGCTACGGCAGCTTGGGCGTGGACACCGCGGCGACCGGCGCTGCCGTCACGCAAAGCGGCGCGCTGACGGTCTCGGGCCTCACGACCATCAAGGCCGGCAGCGGCAATGTCACGCTGACCCGGCTCGACAACATCCTGGCGCGCTTCGCGATCGACAGCGCCGGCATCGCCAGCCTTGTCAGCGCGGCCGACTACAGCGTCAACGCGAGCAATGTCTCGACCCGGCTCGAACTCGGCGGGCCCGGTGCCATCAGTCTGGTGGGCCCGCTGTCGGGTAGCGGCGAGCTCGTCATGAGCGGCAGCGGCAGCCTGACGACGACGACGGCGCAGAGCTACAGCGGCGGCACGCGCATCAACTCGGGCACCGTGGTGCTGTCGGGGCCCTCGGCCCAGGCCGGCAGCGGTGCGGTGCAACTCGAAGGCACAGGCCAGCTCGATCTGCGCGACGGTGCCGTCATGAGCGCGGAGCTGGTGGCCAATGGCGGGCGCGTGATCAACACCTCGGGTGCTGGCACGCTGGCCGGTGCCGTGACGCTGAAGGCGGCCGTGACGGAGTTCCTGCCTGGCACCGGCGGGCTGACGATCGGCGGCTCAATAGTCGACGGCGGTGCCGGCTTCGGCCTGCGCCTGGCCAGCAGCGGCACACTGACGCTGGCCGGCAGCAATCACTACGGGGGCATGACCGACATCGCCTCCGGCACCCTGCGCGTCACCGGTGAGCTGCCCTCGACAAGTGCGGTGCAAGTCGCAGGCGGTGCGCTGTTGGCCCTGGGCAAGGATCAAGCCATCGGCTCGCTCGCCGGTGCGGGCCGCGTCGAGCTCGGCAGCTTCACACTGGGCACGGGCCTGGATGGCACGAACACGAGCTTTTCGGGCAGCCTCACCGGCAGCGGCGGCCTGACCAAGCTGGGCAGCGGCCGCTTCGTGCTGA
Source organism: Roseateles sp. P5_E11 (assembly GCF_054049355.1). Classification (NCBI taxonomy): domain Bacteria; kingdom Pseudomonadati; phylum Pseudomonadota; class Betaproteobacteria; order Burkholderiales; family Sphaerotilaceae; genus Roseateles; species Roseateles sp. P5_E11. The sequence goes on from NZ_JBFUMO010000073.1 coordinate 9,120, forward strand.
GCGGCGGCGGCGCCCACACCGGCGCGACGCGCGTGGCGGCGGGTGAACTGGTGCTGGCGAGCAGCACCGCGCTGAACGACGTCACGGCCGTGAGCGTGGACGCGAACGCCACGCTGACGGTGCAGCAAAGCCTCAACCTCGGCTCGCTCGCCGGCGCCGGCACGGTGGACGTGCAGGCGGCGCTGCTCGGCGTCGGCAGCAATGGCGGCAGTACGCGCTGGGATGGCGCCATCATCGGCAGCGGCGGCCTGGCCAAGCTTGGCAACGGCGTCTTCACGCTGGCCGGTCACAACACGCTGGCGGGCGATCTGCAGGCCAATGCCGGCACGCTGCAGCTCGAAAGCGCCGGCGTCGTCAAACCCTTGGCCGCCGGCGCAGCAATAGCGCCGGTCGTGCCGACCTCGGCTGGCGTCAACGTGGCCGACGGTGCGGCGCTGGAGTTGCTGACCGACGTCGACCTTGGTGCGCTGAGCGGTGCCGGCCAGGTGCAGCTCAATGCCAACACGCTGGTCCTGGGCGCCAGCGGCCGCAGCAGCCGCTTCGACGGCGTCATCGGCGGCGCCGGCGGCCTGAGCAAGGCGGGCAGCGGCACGCTGACGCTGGGCGGCGCCAACCTCTACACCGGTGCCACGCGGGTCGACGGCGGCAGCCTGGTGCTGGATGCGGAACAAACCCTGGCGGCGGCCAGCGCTCTCGTCATCGAGACGCTGGGGCAGGTGCAGGCCAATGCGCGCCAGACGGTGGCCTCGCTGAACGGTGGCGGCAACCTGGTGCTGAACGGCGCTTCCCTGGCGGCCGGCGCCGATGGCGCCGACGGCCGCTTCGAAGGTGTCGTCAGCGGCAGCGGTGGCCTGGTCAAGCAGGGCGCCGGCATGCTGACGCTGACGGCCGCGCACCGCAACAGCGGCGCCACCGTCATCGAGGCCGGCACCCTCCAGCTGAGCGGCAATGGCGCCCTGGGTTCGGGCGAGATCCAGAACCAGGGCGAATTGCGGCTGTCGCGCGGCGACGCGCTGGCGCTGGACCAGGCCATCATCGGCCGCGGCAGTCTCGTCGTCACCCAGGGCCAGGTGACCCTCAACAGCGCCGGCARCAGCTACAGCGGCGCCACCCAGGTACTGGGCGGCAGCCTCATCACGACGGCGGCCGAGCGCCTGTCCGACGCCAGCGCGGTGCAGGTGGCCGCCGGCGCCCAACTGCAACTTGGGGGCGCCGAGACCATCGCCTCGCTGCAGGCCGCCGGCAGCGTGCGCCTGGCCGGCAACCTGACGACGCGGGCCGAGCAGGTCTACACCGGCAGCCTGACCCTGGCCAATGCGGCCGGGCTGACGCTCACCGGCACGCTGATCGACGCCAGCCGCAGCAGCAACCAGTTCGGCAGCGCGCCGCTGGGCCTGAGCGGCGGCCAGGCCCTGGTGGCCGCCAAGGACAGCCTGCAACTGGGCGACGTGACCCTGTCGAGCGGCGGCCGCATCGAGGCGGGGCGCCTGGCCATCAACGGCAAGTTGCAACTCACGGGCGGCAGCCTCGCGCTGCTGGCCCAGGCCGCGCCTGACGACGCCAAGGCCACGCTGCAGGGCACGGCCCAGGTGCCGGTCGCCGGCCAGCCGCTGGCGGTGGCCGAGGCGACCGTGCAGCAGGGCAGCGCGAGCGCCATCACGGTCGCCGAGGGTGCCTCCCTGTCGGTGCAGGCCGCCGGTGGCGGCTCGGTGCTGCTGGCCCAGGATGCCAACAGCTTCAAGGGCCAGCTCTCGGCGCTCAGCGGCGCGAACTACAACTCCGCCTGGGCGCCGAATGCCAAGGGCGGCCAGGCCGTGCAGTCCGAGGTGCGCGTGTCCGGCCAGCAGGTGGGGGTGGGGGGCAGCGGCATCGAGGCCGACCTGATCTACATCCGCGCCGACCAGCTCGCCACGGCCGGCGACGCCAAGCTGGTGGCCCGCATGCCGTTCGACGAGATCGTGCTCGGCAGGGCCTTGTCGGCACCGGGCATGGTGCTGGAGCTGGCGCCCGGCGCCTTCGGCACGCCCGGCAGCTTTGGCGCCGTCAACGGCCAGCCCATCCGCATCGAGGTGGGTTCCACTGCAACGGGGAGCCGCACGGTGGGACCGAACGCCGGCTATCTGACCGTGCTGCCCAAGGCCGGTGCGCAAGGCTCGACAGCGGTCGTGCTGATCGGCCCCGAGGTTGGCAGCCAGCCCACCACCGGCGGCACGGCCTATCGCTTCTTCCATGATGGGGCCAGTCAGGCAACGGAGATCCCGGTGGTCTATAACGGAGTCCTGCCGCTGACGCCGGCGGCCTCTGGAGCCCTGTCTTCCATCAATGGCGACGCCGAGGACGCCCGCCGTGCCCGCTTCCAGGAGACGGTGCGCACCGAGAACGTGACGGTGCGCTTGCGTTCCGGCGTCATCGCCGAGGTCGGCCCCGGCCGGCCGTCCACCCAAGGCAGCGAGGGCGCCAAGCCGCCCGAACTGTGCGACCCCGCCGCCCAGCCTGCGCTGAGCTGCAAGCCTGCGAGCCCATGACCGTGCAGTCCGAACCCCCTATGTCCCCCCGCCTCGCGCGCCGCCGCTTCCTGTGGGGCTCGTTGCTCGGCGCAGGACTGGCCGTGCGGCCCGTCGCGCGGGCCGCCGCGGACTCTCAGCTGCCGAGCACCGAGATCCGCCTGGCGCTGCTGCTGGGCAACCGCAACTATCCGCAGCCCTTTGACCTGCCGCCGATTCCGAAGAACCTGCGCGACCTGGAGGCCGTGCTGGAGCGGCGCGGTTTCAAGGTCACGTCGGCGCTGGACCTGGACCTGCCGGCAGCGCGCCGTGCGCTGGAAGTCTTCATCGCCGAAGCCGCCGCCAGCCCGGCGGATGCGACCGTGTTCTTCTACTTCAGCGGCCACGGCGTGCAGGTGGACGCGTCCAACCTGCTGCTGCCCGCCGGGCTCAACCCCTCGGCCAAGGGCGAGCTGCTGCAAAACAGCAGCATGCAGCTGCTCAGTGACGTCGTGCGCCGCCTGCCCGCGCGCCGCGAGGGCATGATCATCGCGGTCGTCGATGCCTGCCGCACCGGCCTGCGCGCCGGTGAGCTGGTTGGCCTGAACCAGGTCGAGGCGCCACCGGGCTGCCTGATCACCTTCTCCACCGGGGCCGGCAAGCCGGCCATCGCGCCGGCCGTCGAGACGCAGAACACCTTCTACACCGGGTCGCTGGTCAAGCTGATGGGCAGCGTGTCCGACCAGACGACCTTCCCCGAGCTGATGCAACTGGTGCGCAGCGACGTGCGCGAGACCATGCTCAACCACCCGGTGGCCGCCATCCGTCAATTGGCCCAGGACCCCTTCATCGCCGACCACACCCGCGTGCGCCTGAACGTGGAGCCCAAGCGCGCAGGTGCCGTGGCGCCCGCGGCGCCCGACATCGACGAGGACGCGGTGCTGAAGAAGCTCGAGCAACTGGCCTGGCCCGCCGAAGTGGTGCAGGTGGCCGAGGACTTTCTGAAGGCCCGGCCCGAGAGCCCCTTCGCACCTGGCGTGCAGGTGGCACGCGACGGCGCGCGCAGTGCGCTCAAGGCACTGCAGCGCAGCGACGTGCGCTTGTACCGCTCGGCCTTTTCCTTCAACCCGGACATGCCCGCCGAGCAGCGCCAGGATCTGCTGCGCTGCGGCCGCGGCGACAAGGACGCCGCCGCGCGCATGGCCTGGCGCGTTCGTGGTCAGAACACTGGCGGCTATGGCTCCTCGGCCGCGCAATCGCGCTACGAGGGCTGGATGCAGTTCGCCGTGGCCCTGGGCAACGGCATTGCCAGCTACGAGCTGGCCCTGCATTTCCGCAACACCGGCCAGCCGCTGCTGGCGTCGCAGTTCGAGGCGCGTGCCCGCGACCTGGGCTACACGCCGCCGCCCGACCTGGACAACGTGCGCAAGTAGGGCCGGGGCGGCGGCTACTTCACGGCGCCCTTCAGGCCGGCAGCAGAGCCGCCGACCGAGCTGATCAGGTCGGCGCCATTGATCAGCGTGTCCATGTTGGCGTACTGCTTCACGGTCTCAAGGAGGGTGCGCGGGGCCAGGACCGGGATCTTCTCAAGGTCGCCGACGACGCCGCGGGCCTTGTCGATGAAGGCCTCGAACTCCTTGTCGCGCTGCTGGGCCTGTTCGATGGCGGTCTGCGCCTTGGTTTGCTCGTCGTGCAGCTTCTTCAGCACGGCAGCCTGCTTGGTGATGCCCTTGAAGTCGCCGGCCGCCTTGACCACCTCCATCTTGTCCTGGGCTTCCCGGGCCTTCACGGCGAGCTTGTCCAGCACGGCGCGGGTGGCCTGGATCATGCCGCGGCGCTCGGTGCACATGCGGGAAGCATCGTCCAGATGCTTGGGCAGGCCGGCCGTCTTGTTGGCGATGCTGCCCAGGTGGGTCTGGATGACCTTCAGATCGGCCTCCAGATTGGCCAGGGCGCGCTTTTCCAGGTCGTACTTGCCCTTGATGTCCCGGCCAACCTTGACCAGGGCGGTCAGCCCGCCGAGGCTGGCGAAGGCGACACCCAGCGCGGCAATGGCAGGCGCCGCGGCGCCAAAGGTGACGATGGTCAGTGCAATGGCGGCGGCGGCGGCGCCGAGGATCAGCACGCCCTTGATGACGGCGCCGGCCACGTGGCGGAACTTCTTCCAGCGGATGTCGCTCTTGATCTTCTTCTTGGCCTCGACCTCGGCATCTTTCTCGATCTTCTCGGCCCAGACCAGGATCTGTTGCTCGATGGTGTTCTTGACCGCGTCCTTGAGGTAGTCGTTGTATTCCTTGATCTTGGTGTCGAGCGACTTCTTGCTGCCCGACGCCGCCTTGATCTGCTCCACGAGCTTGAGCGGGTCGGTCTCCGTGGTCATGTCGTTGTAGGCCTTCTTCATCGCGTCGATTTCCTTTTGCATGGAACTCAACGGCAGCGCAAAGCCCTCGATCTGCTTCTTGAACTTCTTGCGCATCTCGGCTTCGAAGTTCTTGGCGATGTAGTCGAACTTGACCCGCTCATGGGCCTCGTCGCTGCCACTCTCGAATTCGTAGGTGGCCTCCAGCTTGGGTGGCTTGAGATCGTCCGTACCCGGGATGTCCTCGGTGATGGTGATCGTCTTCTTGACCATGGTGGTGTCTCAGTCGGAATGAAATGGCAGCGGCGATGCGCATGCAAGGCGCCGCCATGTGTGACTGCGCCGGTCCGGAAGTTCCCCGGCTGCTTACCGCGCGCGGCGCTGCACTTCGATGTTGGCCGCGATGACGATGCGCGGCCGGTCGCCCTGGTAGGGCTCCACCGAGTGCCTCAGCCAGCCGGGGAAGATGGCCAGCAAGCCGGTGCGAGGTGTGACGCTGAAGGTCGTCGGGATCAGCTCCGCGCCCGGCATGGAGCGGTGCGAGCCGATCGGATTGATCCAGCTGATGCGGCCCGACGCGGCGTCGTCGCAGTCGCCCGCGTCGACGTAGTACACGGCCGACCAGTGCGCATCCACGTGATCGTGGACCTGCACATAGTGCCCGCGTTCGAGCACCGTCGCCCAAGCCTGCAGCATGAAGCGGGCTTCGTAGTCCACGCCGCTGCCGACGCGGGCATGGACGCCGCGCACCTGTTCGATGAGCGTGCCGAAGAAGGCGTCCAGGGGCTGCACGCGCCGCGCCGGCAGATCCGCCCTGGAATGCCAGCCGCCGACGACGCTGCGTTGCACGCCTTCGCCAAGCTCGCGCTCCAGCAGGATCCATTCCGCCAGCTCGGCGTTGGCGGCCTCGTCCAGCACGCCTTCCGCCAGCGCCAGCGGCACGGCGAACAGCTGCAGCAGCTGGGCTGCTGGCCCTTCATCCGGTGCAGGCGTCATCGTCGATGTCCCGCCGGGCTCGGCTTCAATCCTTGTAGACCAGCATGCCCTTTTCCTGCATCCAGGCGTAGGCGGCGGGGTAGGCTGACTTGCCCTTCTTGCGAACGTCGGCATTGCCGTTGTTCACGGTGGCATAGAACTCCGCGAACCATTCACCGGGGGCGCGGTACTGGTACATCGAGACCATCTTCTTGCGCGTGGGGGCGGCGAAGCTCACCCAGCCGTCGTCGCCCAGGCCGGAATCCAGATAGACGCGGCCGTTGTGCGCCACGGGATCGGGGCCGAGGCTGAAGAAGGCGTTGGGCTGGATGCCCTGGCGGACGACCTTGAAGAAGGCCTGGCCCAGGTCGAGCGCGTCCTTCAACACCGTCATCTTCTGCCCGCGGGCCGCAACCTTCTTCATGGCCTCGGACTTGGGGCCGAAGAATTCGAAGGTGGCGGTCGCGAAGTCCTGCTTCAGGCCGACGTCATTGCCTTGCAGCTTGGTCGCCTGCACGGTGTTCAGCCAGCGCAGCAGCTCGGGCTTGGCGTCGTCGGCCATGTCGAGCCTGGACTTGAGTTCCGCAGCCAGGGACGTGACGAGGTCGTCCAGCTCCGTAACGACGGCGGCCAGCGTCTTGTGGCCACGCCACTGGCCGCCGTCCATGGAGTCGGTCAACGCCTTGCCGTTCTTGGTCGCGTGGACGGCGTGGCCGAGTTCATGGCGCACCATCACATCGAAGCACTTGGTCCCTTCCAGCGGGTCGCCAGGCACCGCGTTGAGGTAGTCCTGATCGAAATTGGCATCGTCCTCGCCGAAGTCGAACTGGGCAAGCTGCGTCTCCGGGATGTAGGTGCCGGACGTTCCCTTGCCCGGTACCGCGTTGAGCTTCCACTTCTCGGGCAGATGCTCGGCAGGGAAGGTCGCCAGGATGTCCACGGCCTTGTCGAGGACGTGCGGTGGCACGGGCGCCGGCGCTTCCCCGTTGTCGTCGGTCTTGACGCTGTCCAGCGAGCAGGCGAAGGCCTTCTCGAACACCTTCTGGCGCAGCGCCGTGTCCGTCTTCGGCGCTGACCGCAGCGCGTTCAGCAGCTCCTTCTTCACGCCCTCGGTCGGCTTGCCCTTGACGGTCTCGAGGTAGTCCATCACCTCGCCGCGGAACTTGGGTTCGGCCAGCTTGCCTGCCAGTTCGCCCTTTTCCATGRCTTCCTGGACATTCTTGAGTGCCGGCGGCAGCACTTCCGGCACGGGAGCGTCCTTGCCTTTGGGCTCGCTGCCCTTGACGGGCGCCTGCGCCTTGGGGCCTTTCGGCGCCTCCTTTGGCGCCTCCTTCTGCAGCCGCTCGATCAGCCGCTCCAGCGGCGCCAGCGCTTGCACCAGCGGCTCGGCGTGCGAGCGGGCCAACTGGCTGTCGGTGCGCACCTTGAAGGTGATGTCCAGGGCGCGCTTGGCGCCGTCGCGAACCTTGACGAGGTCTTCCAGAGCGTCGGTGTGCTGGCAGCCCTGCACTTCCTTCAGGTGCATGTCCAGCAGCGCGACCGCATCCTTCTCCTCGGTCATCCCGTCCTTGGTCGAGCCGATGGCTTCGAGCACTTCGCGGAGATTGGTCTTTCCCATGACTGAGTTCCTGTGATCCGTTGGATGGAGGCGTTCAGGCCGTGATGGCCGTGCGCAGCTGGCTCAGGGCACCCAGCAGCGGCGTGCGGATGTCTTCGGCCAGCTCGCACACATCGGCGACGACGTCGTCGTCGGCCAGCCACCGCTGCAGCTCGTTGACCTGCTGCAGCGTGGCCGGCTCGGCCGTCAGGTTCTTGATCACCGCCTGCAGCTCGATGATGGCCTTGGCGGAGCTGGCATGCTTGGCATTGGCCACCTTGGTGGCGACCGACTTGAGCGAGTTCACTGCGGCCGCGCGGCGGGTCTTCCA
>NZ_JBFUMO010000074.1:0-16848 GCF_054049355.1 Roseateles sp. P5_E11
GGTCTACACCCAGGCCGCGCGATCGAGCGCCGCAGACATCGAGCTGGCGCTGGACGCCGCCCACGCCGCTGCCGCGAGCTGGGCCGCCGTGCCGCCGGCCGACCGCGCCAACCTGTTGCTGAAGATTGCCGACCGCATCGAGCAGAACCTGGAGCTGCTGGCCTACGCCGAGACCGTGGACAACGGCAAGCCCATCCGCGAGACGTTGAATGCAGACATCCCGCTGACGGTGGATCACTTCCGCTACTTCGCCGGCTGCGTGCGCGCGCAGGAAGGTGCTCTCTCCCAGATCGACGGCAACACCATCGCGTACCACTTCCAGGAGCCGCTGGGCGTGGTGGGCCAGATCATCCCGTGGAACTTCCCCATCCTGATGGCGGCATGGAAGCTGGCCCCGGCACTCGGCGCGGGCAATTGCGTGGTGCTCAAGCCCGCCGAGAGCACGCCGGTCAGCATCCTCGTGATGGCCGAGCTGATCGCCGACCTGCTGCCGCCGGGCGTGCTGAACATCGTCAACGGCTTCGGCCGCGAGGCCGGCATGCCGCTGGCCACCAGCAAGCGCATCGCCAAGATCGCCTTCACCGGGTCGACCGCCACCGGGAAGGTCATCGCCCAGGCGGCGGCCAGCAACCTGATCCCCGCCACGCTGGAGCTGGGCGGCAAGAGCCCCAACATCTTCTTCGAGGATGTGATGGCCGAGGACGACGCCTTCCTCGACAAGGCCATCGAGGGCTTGGTGCTGTTCGCGTTCAACCAGGGCGAGGTCTGCACCTGCCCGAGCCGCGCGCTGATCCAGGAGAGCATCTACGACAAGTTCATGGCGCGGGCGCTGAAGCGCGTGGCCGCCATCAAGCAGGGCAATCCTCTCGACACCGACACGATGATGGGCGCGCAGGCCTCGGCCATGCAGATGGACAAGATCCAGACCTATCTGGCCCTGGGCAAGGAGGAAGGCGCCAAGGTGCTGATCGGCGGCGATCGTGCCCATCTCGGCGGCGACCTGGCGGGCGGCTACTACATCCAGCCGACGCTCTTCCAGGGCAACAACAACATGCGCATCTTCCGCGAGGAGATCTTCGGCCCGGTGCTGGCCGTGACCACCTTCAAGACCGAGGCCGAGGCGCTGCAGATCGCCAACGACACCGTCTACGGCCTGGGCGCCGGCGTGTGGAGCCGCGACGGCAGCCGCGCCTACCGCATGGGCCGCGCCATCCAGGCCGGCCGCGTGTGGACCAACTGCTATCACGCCTATCCGGCGCATGCGGCGTTTGGTGGCTACAAGGAGTCCGGCATCGGCCGCGAGACCCACAAGGCCATGCTCGACCACTACCAGCAGACCAAGAACCTGCTGGTCAGCTATTCGCCGAACGCGCTCGGGTTCTTCTGAGCGAAGCGGCTCGCGCCGATCAGCGCGGGCGRCCTCGCACCAGCGGCAGTACACCTGACGTCAGCAAGGCCAGCATCGCCAGCGGCAACGAGCCAGGCAAGGGCAGTTGATTGGTCGTGCGCATGGCGACGCGCAGGTTGTCCAACCCCGTCTCTTCGTTGCCGCCGTTGCCTTCATGCGCCTCGGTCCAGCGGAAGGCCGCGATGGCACTGCTCGAGATCACGCCGACGAAGATCGGCGCGCCGCTGCCGCCGGAGATGGCGAGGTCCTGCGTCGTGCCGTCGCTGAAGAGGAAGGACAGCAGGCCCTGGTCGACCGCGGTGCTGGGCACGCCGGGGCTGGATTCGAAGGCGGTGATGTCCAGCGCGGCGGCGAGGAAGGGCAGCGCGTAATGGCCCTCGAAATAGGCATTGCCGAGGTTGCGCGCGCCAAAGGCCGTGGCCGTCTGCGCGAAGGCCTGGACCGGGCCGAGGTTGCTGGTCAGGGTGACGCCGGGCAGCACCGCCACGCCTGTCAGGTTGGTGCCGGACGAATAACCGGAGAAGTCCTGCGTCTGCGCCGCCCCGCTGATGGCGCCCTGCCATGCCGCGAGGCTGTTGTAGACCGACACGCTGGCGGCCTGGGCCGCGCCCAGGGTGGTCAGGGCAAGAGCAAGGAGGGCACGGCGCATGGTGGGTCTCCCGAGGGGTGTTGCGCCATTGGGCGACCGAAGCCCTGCCGGCGCCCACCCCAAACCCTGGGGGGCGCCCCGCAGATGGAGGGGGCAGCCGGCAGGCCGCAGGCGTGCCCCGCGGCGGGCAAAGGGCATGGGCTTGGCGCCATCATTTGGCCCTGCCCAAGCAACCCCTGCCGCCATGACCGAAACCGCCGCACGCCGCGTCCTCATCCTCCTCGCCAGCACCCGCGCCGACGGCAACGCCGAACTGATGGCCCGCGCCGCGGTGGCGGCGTTGCCCGCCGGCACCGAGGTGCGCTGGCAGCGCATGGCTGAATTGGCCCTGCCGCCCTTCGAGGACATCCGGCACAGCGTTGGCCAGTACCCGGCCCCCACTGGCGACCTCGCCCGCCTGCTGGACGACACGCTGTGGGCGACCGACCTCCTCGTCGCCTCGCCGCTGTACTGGTACAGCCTGCCCGCACCGCTCAAGCTCTACCTTGACCACTGGAGCGCCTTCATGCGCGTGCCGGGCCTGGACTTCAAGCCGCAGATGGCCGGCAAGGCGATGTATGTGCTGTGCGCCACCAGCAGCGGCGACGAGCCCCACCTGGCTGCGCCCCTGGTGGACAGCCTGCGCTTCAGCGCCGGTTACATGAAGATGCGCTGGGGCGGCGCCGTGCTGGGCGACGGCACGCGGCCCGGCGACGTGCTGAAGGACGAGGCCGCGATGGCCGCTGCGGCGAAGCTGCTGCTGGCGTGATCGCCATGACCTCAGACTGGCGGCTGACCGCGCCGTTAGGCTCTGACTCATGCTGTACTTTCGCCCGCTGTTCCCGCAGGACCAGTCCACGCTGTGGGACTGGCTGCACATCGCGCTGTGGGACCCGCCGCCCGCGCCGCTGCGCCCGCGCGAGGTGCTGGACGACCCTGGCGTGCGCATCTATGCCGATGACTGGGGCCGGCCCGGCGACATCGGCCTCGTGGCCGTGCGCAATGGCGCGGATGCGGGCGCCTGCTGGATGCGTGTGCTGCCCGAGGGCGTGGGCCTGGCGTCGGTGGATGCGAGCACGCCGCAGCTGGGCATTGGCCTGTGGCCGGCCTTCCAGCGCCAGGGCATCGGCAAGGCGCTGATGTTGGCGGCGCTGGACGCCGCCTGGCGGGCGGGCCATGCCCAGGTCGCGCTGACCGTCCACCCCGAGAACCCGGCGCGGCGCATGTACGCCAGCTGCGGCTTCGAGGAGGCGGGGCTGCGTGGCAGCTACCACCTGATGGTGGCGCGCCAGACAAGCTGATGTCGTTTGATCCCCGCGGCGARGCGCGCGGGCCACCCAGCGACCACCGTGGAACCGGCTTCGCCGGGCCACTGGTGGTTGCCAAAGCCGGAGGCCTTGTCCTTCGCCAGGCACAAACAGTCCTCAGGACTGTTTGTGTCCGGGCTCAGCCCCCTTGAGGGGGCCGGCGAAGCCGGTAGGGGGTGGGCTATTTTTGCCCAGTGCAGTTGGCGTAGAAGCTGACGGTGGCCGGCCAATCCGAGAACACGCCGATCACGCCGACCTGCTCGGCCAGCACGTCCAGCATGCGGAACATGTCGCCCTCGCGGGTGATGGCGCTGTCATAGGTCTGGTAGTAGGAGCCGTTGTTGCCGTCGGCCAGGATGCCGCTGCGCTCCAGCGACCAGGTGATGATGTCCAGGCCGGCGGCCTTGGCGTTGCGCGCGTACTGCGAGGGCAGGATGTTGCCGCTGGTGTCGGCCGCCAGCAGTACCCACAGCGGCGGCGCGACGATGCGCACGCCCTGGGCGCGGTAGGCCTTGAGCTGCTCGGCGGTGGGCACGTCGGCGGGCACGTTGGCGTCATCGAGGTAGACGGCCTGGCGGCCAAAAGACGGCTCGTTCTTGACCCAGTACAGGATGTCGTTGAGGTCGAAGCTTTGCGCCCACACGTCTCGCGCCGGCACGCCCGCGGCCTTGTGTTCGTCGATCATCTTCTGCGCATAGGCGGCCTGGCTGAAGCCGTCGAAGGGCATGGGCACGCTGGGCGACTTCAGCTCGGGTGTCATCTTCACGCCGAGCTGCTTGAACAGGGCGATGGCTTCCTTCAGCGTCAGCAGCGTGCCGCTGGTGGGGCCGGCGTAGAGGTCGGTGCGGAAGTTCGGCGTGCCGGCCATGTACTCGGCCAYCGTGCGGCCGCGCGGGTTGAAGGCGTCCATCTTGCCGCGCAGCGTCTTGAACTCGGCCAGCGTCAGCTCGCTGGTGCGGCATTCGGCGGCGGCCGGTGCAACCAGAGTGCCGGCGGCGTCGAAGGCGGCCGGCGTGAAGGGCTTGATGCATTTGCTCGCCAGCGGCGTGGCGAGGATGTTGGTGGTCGTGTGCAGGTCGTTCTGCGCGTGGCGGCAGACCAGCTCCTTGTCCTTGGTGAAGGTCACGTCGCACTCGACGATGCCGGCGCCCATGCGTGCGGCGGCCTCATAGCTCTCCTTGGTGTGCTCGGGGAACTGCAGCGGCGCGCCGCGGTGGCCGATGGAGAACAGCGTGGGCCTGTAGCTTTCGCGCGAGGCGGCGCAATGCTGCAGGCGCTTCTTCAGCGGGCTGTCGTTCATCTCGTTGACGAGGAAGAAGGGGCGCGGGCCCAGTTGCACGCTGGCGATGCCGGTGTTGCCGCCGCGGCGGTCGCCATCGGCATCGTGGGCCCAGGCGGGCAGGCTGGCGGCGGCAAGCAGCAGCAGTGCGAGGCGGGTGAAGGTGCGGCGCATGGATGTCTCCGTTGGTTCAAGCACGGCAGGCTAGGCAGCCGCCGTGAAGCCGGCATGACAACGGCGCCCGGGCGCGCAAGCTAGGGGGCGCGCGCAACAAACGAAACCAACCGCGTGCGCCACTGAAGCGGGGCTGCAACGGGCGCTGTCGAGCATGAGGGTTCTTTGACACGGAGCCTTCCATGCACCCGACCTACAAGCCTTTCGCCCTCAGCTTCTTCGCCGCCGCACTGTTCAGCGTGATGAACCCGGCCTCCAGCCAGACCCAGGCCCGCACAGAGCCGCAGGCCGCCGGCCTCATCATCAAGTTCAAGGACGGCAGCCGCACGCCGGTGGCCGCCAAGGCGGCGCTGCAGGGCTTTCGGGCCATGAGCGAGGCGCGCGGCCAGCGCGTGGCCTTCGATCGCGAGAGCGCACTGGGCCATCGCGTCATCCGCCTCGCCCAGCGCGTGCCGGCCAGCGCGCTGGCCCAGCTGGCGCGCGACATCCAGCTGTCGGACCCGAGCATCGAGTCGGTCGAGATCGACCACGTCATGCATCCCACCTTCACGCCCAATGACACGAACTGGGCCAACCAGTGGGACATGAGCGACCCGACCGGTGGCATCAACGCGCCCAAGGCCTGGGACATCGGCATGGGCTCCGGCGCGCGCGTGGCGGTGCTGGATACCGGTGTACTGCCGCATGCCGACATCGCGGCCAATCTGCTGCCGGGCTATGACTTCATCACCGACAGCACCCGCGCCGGCGACGGTGGCGGGCGCGACAGCAATGCCGGCGACCCCGGCGACAACGTCACAGCCAACCAGTGCGGCGCCGACAAACCAGCCCAGAACAGCAGCTGGCACGGCACCCATGTCGCCGGCACCATCGCCGCCGTGGGCAACAACGCGCTGGGCGTCACCGGCGTGGCGCCCAAGGCCAGGATCGTGCCGGTGCGCGTGCTGGGCAAATGCGGTGGTGCTACGTCGGACATCGCCGACGGCATCGTCTGGGCCGCCGGCGGCTCGTTGGCCGGCGTGCCGGCCAACGCCAACCCGGCGCTGATCATGAACCTGTCGCTGGGCGGCGAAGCGGCCTGTGCCAGCATCACGCAGTCGGCCATCAACTACGCCTACAACAAGGGGGCGGTGATCGTTGTCGCGGCCGGCAACGACAACCAGGACGTCGCCAAGCAGACGCCGGCCAACTGCAAGCATGTGATGGCCGTGGCCGCGACGAACAAGGGCGGCGCGCGCTCCAGCTATTCCAACTACGGCGACATGGTGGACATCGCGGCGCCCGGTGGCGACGCGACCTACGGCAACGTGCTGTCGCTGTCCAACTCCGGCATGAGCGGCCCGGTGGCCGACGGCTACAGCTGGCTGCGCGGTACGTCCATGGCGGCGCCCCATGTCGCCGGCGTGGCCGCGCTGATGGCGGCCGTCAACTCGACGGTGCTGCCGTCGGACATGGCCTCCTTGATGCGGTCCACCGCGCGCGCCTTCCCGGGCAGCTGCACGGGTTGTGGTGCCGGCATCGTCGACGCCGAGCAGGCCATCATCGCGGCGCGCGGTTTTCGTCTTGAGAAGGAGCCCAACGACACGCTGGCCCAGGCCCAATACCTGAACGTGTTCCCGGCGCGGGTGCGCGGCACGCTGCAGCCGGCCTACCCGCAGTTCGTCGACATCTACTCGGTCAACCTGGCCGCTTCGACGACGCTGCAGACCACGCTGACGCTGGACCCGCCGACGCTGCTGGATATCTTCCCCTTCAACGCGACGATGGAGCTCCTGGACGCCAGTGGCAAGCTCATCAAGAGCGCCGTGCTGATCGGCGGCAAGCCGGAAGTGAACTACTTCAACGCGACGGGCAAGACGATGGCCGTCTACCTGCGCGTGAAGAGCACCTCGTCGTCGCTGAGCACCAGCGACCGTGGCTACGAGGTGCAGCTGCGCAAGATTGCCTACGCGTTCTGAGCCAGGCGCTCAAGGGCCCGCGTAGGGCCCGCTGCGCAGCGCGTCGGCGATGCCCTTGCGGTTTTGCGACAGCGCCGCCATGCTGAAGTGGATGTGGCCGCTGCCCGGCGAGGCGCGCCGGATGATGTCGATCTGGGCCAGCACCTCGTCGGGCTGCCAGCTTTTGTCGGTGTCGTTGATGCGGCTGGTGAACAGGCCCGGATGGATGGGCCGGCCCAGCGGGTTGGACGCGCGCCAGGCCTGCAGCAGCGGCTCGAAGGACTGGGCCGTCTGCGAGCGCGGCCAGTAGAGCTGGGGCGCGAGATAGTCCATCCAGCCCTCGCGCAGCCACAGCTCCACGTCGGCATAGAGCTTGTCGTACTGGCTGAAGCCACTGATGCCGGCCGGGCGTGCGTCGGGCTTGGGGATGCCGAAGGGGCTGACGCCGACGCGCGTGCCGGGGCGCACTTCATGGGCCAGCGCGTACAGGCGCTGCACCAGCGTGTTGACGTTGTAGCGGCGCCAGTCGTGGCGGCTCAGGGACCCGCCCTTGGCCGTGTAGCGCTGCCAGCTCGGTTCGTCCGGGAAGTCGACCTCCTGCTTGGTGGCCGGATCGTTGATGGGGTAGGGGTAGAAGTAGTCGTCGATGTGGATGCCGTCGACGGCATAGCGGCTCAGGATGTCGCGCGCCACGGCCAGGGTCTGCTCGGCGGCGGCGGGCTCGCCCGGGTCCATCCAGAGCTGGTCGCCATAGCGCTTGACCCAGTCGCGGCTGCGGCCGATGTGCGTCTCGGCCAGCGCGGATTTGGCCGTGCTGTGCCGGGCGCGGTAGGGGTTGATCCAGGCATGCAGCTCCAGGCCGCGGGCGCGAGCCTCAGCCAGCCAGACGGCCAGCGGGTCGTAGCCGGGGTGCTGGCCCTGGGTGCCGGTGAGGTATTCGCTCCAGGGTTCCAGCTTGGATTCGTAGAGGGCATCGGCGCTGGTGCGCACCTGCAGGATCAGCGCGTTAAGGCCGATGCGCACGGCGATGTCGCACAGGGACTTGATCTCGGCCTGCTGCGCTTCAGCGCTCAGGCCAGGCTTGCTGGGCCAGTCGATGTTGGCGACGGTGGCGATCCAGGCGGCGCGCCATTCGCGGGGCGGGGGGGTCAGCACGGTGGCGGCCGATGCTGCGGGCGCTGGCGGCGTGGCCGCCAGCGCTGCCTCGCCCGGCGGCACGGGGGCGGGCGCCGTGGCGCAGGCGGAAAGCAGCGGAACGGAGGCGAGGCTGAGCAGGTCGCGGCGTTTCATGGCATCAGACTTTCATAAACCAGCGCTTGCGATACATGAGCCAGGCGATGGCGTACATGCAAAGCACGAAGGCGATGGCGTGCAGCAGGGAGGCGCTCTTCGGTGCGAGGCCCGAGTCGCGCAGTGGCGCGTACAGCGCGCGGCCGAGGCTGGCGCCGTCGGCAAACTTGACGGTGTAGAGCGTCTTGGCAACGAGGCCCGACAGCGCGAACAGGAAGAGGGCGTTCATGCCGAAGACGACCAGCGGGTGGAACACGCGCGCCCAGCGCTGGCGGGCCAGCGGCTGCGGCATGGCATCCAGCAGCCAGTAGAAGACGGCGAAGACGAGCAAGGCCCAGCCGGCCATGGCGAAGACGAAGGACGGCGTCCACAGCGACTTGTTGATGGGCATCAGCAGCGAGTCGAGCACCTGGCCCAGCCACAGCGACGCCAGGCCATAGAGCACCCAGGTCATGGCCTTGTCGGCGGGCTGCTTCTTGGAGGCCAGCACATAGCCGGCGAGCACGCCCAGCAGTTGGGTCGACACGGCAGGCAACGTCGACAGCAGGCCCTCGGGGTCCCAGACCTTGGCCTGCTTCCACAGGTGGCCGTCCAGCAGCAGGCGGTCCAGCCAGGAACCGGCATCCTTGCCCGGCTCCAGCAGGCCAACGTGAACGATGCCGTCTGCGTCGGGCACCGGCAGGCAGAGTTGCATCAGCGTGTAGATGGCCATCAGCAGCACGGCCCACAGCGCCACGCCGCGCTGGCCGTGCCAGATGACGATGGGCGCCGCGGCCAGCGTGCACAGGCCCAGGCGCTGCAGCACGCCGGGGATGCGCAGGGTCTCGAAATTGAAGCTGGGAACCAGGTTGAGCAGCAGGCCGATGCCGATGATGACCAGCGCCCGGCGTGACGTGCTCAGCAGCAGCGCCGTCTTGTTGGCGCCGCCCTGCGCGCGGCGCGCGAGGCTGAGCGTCATCGCCATGCCGCTGATGAAAACGAAGAAGGGGAAGACCCAGTCGGTGAAGGTCCAGCCGTTCCAGTGCGCGTGCAGCAGCGGCGCGTAGACGTTGCCCCAGTCGCCGGGATTGTTGACGAGGAGCATCGCGGCGATCGCGAAGCCGCGGAAGGCATCGAGGCTGAGCAGGCGGCCGTTCACGCCTCGACCTTTTTGCCGAAGTTGTCMGGCACCTTGATCAGCGCCGCCATGATGAAGCTCGGCAGCGTGGCCACCAGCACCCAGGCGAAGAAGGGCACATAGCCGATGTGGTCCTGCAGCCAGCCGCTCCACATGCCGGGGATCATCATCCCAAGCGCCATGAAGCC
Organism: Roseateles sp. P5_E11; assembly: GCF_054049355.1. Lineage (NCBI taxonomy): Bacteria > Pseudomonadati > Pseudomonadota > Betaproteobacteria > Burkholderiales > Sphaerotilaceae > Roseateles > Roseateles sp. P5_E11. The sequence goes on from NZ_JBFUMO010000074.1 coordinate 9,329, forward strand.
GGTGCAGATCGCGTAATGCGCTGTCTTCTGGGTCCCGTCGGCGACGTGGATCATGTACATCAGATAGGCCGTGAACCCGAGGCCGTAGCCGAACTGCTCGACGGCCAGGGCGCTGCTGATGACGGCGAGGCTGGTTGGATGCGTGATGGCCAGCAGCAGGAAGGCGACGTTGGGCACATGCATGGCCAGCACCAGCGGCCACAGCGCGCGCTTCAGGCCGATGCGGGAGATGACCCAGCCGCCGGCCAGGCCACCCAGCGTCAGTGCCGTCAGGCCGACCGTGCCATAGGCGATGCCAACGGCCTTGGTGGACAGGCCCAGGCCACCCTTGTCGACGGGGTCGAGCAGGAAGGGTGAAGCGAGCTTGAGCAGCTGTGCCTCGGGGAAGCGGTAGAGCAGCAGGAAGCCCAGCGTGATGGCGATGCCGGGCTTTTTGAAGAAGCTGGCGAACACGGCCATGAATTCGGCTGCCAGCCCGCGTGCCGCGCTGCGGCCAGGGCCTTGCACGTCGGCCGCAGGCCGGGGCAACACGAGCGCATGCCAGGCCGCCAGCAGCACGAACAGCCCGCCCAGCAGCCAGAACACCCAGGTCCAGGCTTGCACGACGCTGCCGCTGCGCTCGGTCAGCTCACCGGCGAGATAGACCAGGCCGCCCTGGCCGCCGATGTTGGCGAGGCGATAGAAGGTCGAGCGCACGCCCACGAAGGCGGCCTGCTGGTGCTGCGGCAGGGCCAGCATGTAGTAGCCGTCGGCCGCGATGTCGTGCGAGGCGGACGCGAACGCCATCAGCCAGAAGACCGCGAGCGACAGCTGGAAGACCTTGTCGGTCGGGATCGTCAGCGCCACGCCGGCCAGCGCCGTGCCGACGAAGAACTGCAGCACCGTGACCCAGAGCCGCTTGGTGCCGAACAACTCGGCCAACGGCGACCACAGCGGTTTGATGACCCAGGGCAGGTAGAGCCAGCTGGTGTAGAGGGCGATGTCGGTGTTGGAGATGCCGAGGTTCTTGTAGAGCACCACCGACAGCGTCATGACGACGACGTACGGAATCCCCTGGGCGAAGTAGAGCGTCGGGATCCACGCCCAGGGCGAGCGTTGCTGGGTGTTCACGCAGCCAGTGCCCGGCTCACGCTGCCATCGACCTTGTCCAGCAAGGCCTGCGCCTCGCGCGCATCGACACCGCGCTTGAGCATCACCAGCGCCGTCTTCACATGGTGGTCGCATTGCGCCAGCGCAGCCTGCGCATCGGCCTCACTCGCGCCCGAAGCGCGCACGGTCAGCGCCACCGCCCGCTTGACGAGCTTCACGTTGGTCGCCTTCAGGTCCACCATCAKGTTGCCGTAGACCTTGTTGAGCCGCACCATCAGGGCCGACGAGAAGGTGTTCAGCGCGATCTTCTGCGAGGTGCCGGCCTTGAGCCGCGTGCTGCCGGAGATGACCTCGGCGCCGGTGTCCAGCGTGATGCCGATCTCTGCCTGCTGGGTGACCGGCGCGCCGGGGTTGTTGGCAAAGCCGATGGTCAGCGCGCCGGCCGCGCGGGCGGCCTCAATGGCACCCAGCACATAGGGCGTGCCGCCGGACGCGGCCAGCAGCAGGGCCACGTCATTGGGGCCGGGGTTGAGCGCGTTCAGGTCAGCGGCGCCCTGGGCGCGGTCATCTTCGGCGCCTTCGACGGCGACAAACATCGCGCCCTGGCCGCCGGCGATGACGGCGACGGCCCGTTCCCGTGGCCAGGAAAAGGTGGGGTAGAGCTCCACGCTGTCCAGCACGCCGAGCCGCCCGGAAGTGCCGGCGCCGGCATACAGCAGCCGGCCGCCGGCGCGGATGCGCGGCAGTGCGGCGTCCACGGCGGCGGCGAGCTGAGGCGCGGCGGCTTTGACGGCTGCGACGGCATCGACCTGATCGGCGATGAATGCATCCAGCAGTGCCGGCGTGGCGTAAGTGTCCAGGTCGGGATGCCGGGTGCTCGGGGTTTCGGTGTTCAGCATGGGGATCGGAAGCGAAGCTGACGGACTCTAGCGGCTGGCGCCGGACCATGACGAATGCCACGCGCCATTGCAGTCATAACGTCAGGTAATCAGAATCTGCCTGTCGGTTGTAAGGAGTTGGGCATGGCCCCCGACAGAAGCTGGCAAGTCGATGTCGGATGCATCCGGAATCGGCCTGTGGTGAAACCTCTCACATTCATCCACTTTTATCTCCTGGAGACTCGATATGAACGCATCCCTCAAGACTGGCCTGGGCATCGCTGCCGCCGCTGCTGCCCTGTTCGCCACCGCCGTGCCGACGACCGCCATGGCCGCCGACGGCATGGTCAAGTGCTCCGGCGTGAACGGCTGCAAGGGCACTTCCGAGTGCAAGACCGCCAAGAGCGATTGCAAGGGCCACAACGGCTGCAAGGGCCAGGGCTGGGTCAGCAAGAAGAGCGCTGACGAGTGCACCAAGGCTGGCGGAAAAGTTGAAAAGTAAGCCGGCCTGAAACGGGCGAGGTCGCATGCGGCCTCGCCGCCATCTCTGAAATTCAGCCACAGAGACACGGAGGCACAGAGAGGCTCGGCTGCCGCGATGTGCTGGTGATTTCCTCTGTGTCTCTGTGGCTGTGTTCTCTTCATCGACTGAATGACCAAGATTGAAGGCTTCGGCCTGGGCTTGCGCGTCGAGCATTACGCGGCCTTCGAGGCGGGCGTGGATGCCGCCGTGCGGCCCGACTGGCTGGAGATCATTTCCGAGAACTACATGGTGCCCGGCGGCCCGCCGATGGCGCATCTGGAGCGCATCCGCGCGGACTACCCGCTGGTCATGCACGGCGTGTCGCTGTCCGTGGCGGGGCCCGCACCGCTGGACCTGGGCTATCTGCGCGAATTGAAAGTGCTGGCGGACCGGCTTGAGCCCGGCTGGGTGTCCGATCACCTCTGCTGGAGCGCCGACGCGCACAGCCAGCTGCATGACCTGCTGCCCGTGCCGCTGACGCGCGCCGCTCTCGATCACGTGGGCGGCCGCATCGCCCAGGTGCAGGACATCCTCGGCCGGTCGTTGGTGCTGGAGAACGTGTCCAGCTATGTGCGCTTCGCGGCCGACGAGATGACGGAGTGGGACTTCATCGCCCAGTTGCTCAAGGCCACCGGCGCCCAGTTGCTGCTGGACGTCAACAACGTCTATGTCTCGGGCCGCAACCATGGCTTCGACCCGATCACCTACCTGGACGCCAYCCCCGTCGAGCCCGTGCGACAGATCCACCTCGCCGGCCACGAGGACCGTGGCGACATCGTCATCGACACCCACGACCATCCGGTGCGCGACGAGGTCTGGGCGCTGTTCCAGCATGCCGTGAAGCGCTTCGGCGCGGTGCCGACCATGATCGAGCGCGACGACCACATCCCGCCGCTGGAGAGCCTGCTGGCCGAACTGGCCGTGGCCCGCCGCCTGGCGACCACCTCATGAGCGTCATCCAGCAACAGCGGCGGCTGGCCGCTGCGATCCGCGACGGTGCCGACGCGGCCGACCTGCTCGCTGGCGACCACGCGACGGGCCTGGAGGTCTACCGCCATGCCTATCGGGCCCGCCTCGTGGCGGCGCTGACCGACAACTACACCGTGCTCGCCCGGGCATTGGGCGACGAGGCTTTCGACGCCCTGGGCCAGGCCTATCTCGCCGCGCGGCCCAGCCAGCACCCGTCCATCCGCTGGTTCGGCCATGAGCTGGCCGACTTCATGGCCGCAGCAGACGATGAACTCGTGCCCCATGCCAGCCTGATCGATTTCGCGCGCATGGACTGGGCTCTGCGTGGCGCCTTCGATGCGGCCCAGGCACCCCCGCTGGAGCCGGCCTCGCTGGCCGCACTTGGCGCAGACGACTGGGCCGGTCTGGTGCTGCACCTGCAGCCCAGCGTGCAGCGCGCGGTGCTGGCCTACGCCATCGAGCCCGCCTGGCGCGTGCTGCGCGAGTGGGAGCCGGAGTCCGGCGACGACCAACCCGAGCTGCCTGAGCCGGTGGCGCATGAACACACGCTGCTGGCCTGGCGCCAGGCCGGCGAGACCCGCTGGCGCTCGCTGGAGCCGCTGGAGGCCGCTTTGCTGGGCGCGGTGGCCGAGGGCTTGCCGTTCGCGCAGCTCTGCGAGCGCGCCGCCCAGGTGCTGGGCGATCCAGGCGCCGCAGCGCCCGCCGTCGTCGGCGCCCTGCAGCGCTGGCTCGCTGACAGTCTGCTTCAGGAGCGCGCGTCGTAGACCAGGGGGTGGCTGGCCTGGCGTTCGCCGAGGAAAGTACCGTGGCCGTTCATCGTCGGCGCGATGGTGCCGCGAGAGGATTTGGTCCAGGTCACCGTGAGCTCGCAACGGCTGACGGCCGCGGTCTTGGGATCGCTGTTGTTGGCATTGCGGCTGGCGATGTTGAGGTTGTCGTCCACCAGGGCCGGCTCCAGCCGGTAGCCGCCCGCCACGCTGCCCTCGATGCGTGCGCCCAGATTCTCGTTCTTGATCGTGAAGCTGCTGCCATCGCTGCGGCTGCAGCTGCCGCTGCCCGTGGCGACGGCGTCGTTCACGCCGGACAGGTTCAGCCGCACCGGCAGGGCGGCGCCGCTGCGTGTCAGCAAAGGGTTGCCAGTGGGCTGCAGCACCGTGAAGCCAACGGGCAGCGTGACCTGGCTCACATGGCGAACACCGGCCCGCGTGAACACCAGCTGCACCACCGGCTGGGCGCTCGCGGCGGCCAAGCTGGCGGTGTAGCCCAGACGCTCGCCGTCGGGATTGCTCATCGTCACCTCGGGGCCGCCGTCGATGCTGACCGACAGGCGCTCATCCGGCGCCATCAGCACCGTCGTCAGTACGTTGGCGGACTTGCCGAGGAAGCCGTCCACCACCACGCGGTTGTCGCCCGTTGCCTGGGCCGCGCTGAAGCGAGGGCTGATCTCGTCGACGTTCAGCGTCGAGGATTCGGTGCAGTTGCGCAGGCCGCACACGATGCCGTCGGCCATGGCACCGACGACGTCAGCGACGTCGTGGCCTACGCCGCCACAGCCTGCCATGGCGAGCAGGGAGAACAGCAGGGGYGCCGTCACGCGGCAGCAGGAGGAAAAGGTCATCGGTACACCTTGAATTTCGAGCGAGTGGATACTAGGCGCAAGCCGGCTTTGGTTGTTGGTGCCGGCCCCGTGATTGTTCACCTGTTGGAGTCGTTATGTCGTCGCGCCTTGCTCCCCTGTTTGCCTCGCTATCCCTGCTGCTGGCCCTGCCAGGCCACGCCGCCCTCAGCGTCGGCGCCCCGGCCCCCGACTTCAGCACTGACGCCGCCGTCGGCGGCCAATCCTTCAAGTTCAAGCTGGCCGAGGCCCTCAAGCAAGGCCCGGTGGTGCTGTACTTCTATCCCAAGGCCTTCACCAGCGGCTGCACCGTCGAGGCCCACCAGTTCGCCGAGGCGACCGACAAGTTCAAGGCGCTGCACACGACGGTCATCGGCATGTCCAACGACGACATCGAGACGCTGAAGAAGTTCAGCGTCGAGGCCTGCCGCAACAAGTTCGCCGTCGCGGCCGACGCCGGCGGCAAGGTCATCAAGGACTACGACGTCACGCTGAAGATGGTGCCCGGCACCATGGCCGACCGCGTGTCCTATCTGATCGGCACCGATGGCAAGGTCGCTGCTGTGCATGCCAGCATGAACCCGGACGGCCACATCGACGCGATGCTGAAGGCGGCTCAGCAACTGAAGAAATGATTGCCGGCCCGGAAACGGCGGTTGTGCGCGTCCGAGGGGCTGGCGAGGCGGGTTGCCMGCAAGGCGAGACGACGCAGCGGGCTCGTGCCCGCAAGGAAGAACAACGCAGCCGGCAGCCCGAAGCGCCAGACCAGCGGACGTGCAGCGCTGGTGATCGAAGTGGCATGCGAGGCTGGCAAGCGGTCTTGTCGAAGCGTCAGGCCTGCGATGAGTAGCGAGCGGTCAACTGCCGTTTTCGGTCTCGGGGCGGCCGAGCTGATCGCCGCCTACCGCAGCGGCGAACTGTCGCCCGTCGAGGTGATGGGCGCCGTGCTGTCCCAGGCCGGCAAGCGTGAGGGCGAACTGCACGCACTGTGCGCCATGGATGCCGAGGGCGCTTTGGCCGCGGCCCGCGCCAGCGAGGCGCGCTGGCGTGCCGGCACTGCGCTGGCGCTGGACGGCGTGCCGGTCACGCTGAAGGAGAACATCGCCGTGCCCGGCGCGAGCTACCGCCTGGGCACTGCCGCGACGGCGGATGACGCGACTGCCGACTTCGAGGCTCCGCCCGCCGCGCGGCTGCGCGAGGCCGGTGCCATCGCCTGGGCGCGCACCACCATGCCCGACTACGGCATGCTGAGCTCGGGCCTGTCCAGCCTCTATGCCGAGCCGGCACGCAACCCCTGGAACGTGGCGATGACGCCTGGTGGTTCCAGCGCTGGCGCCGCGGCGGCGGGTGCGGCCGGCTATGGCCCTCTGCACCTGGGCACGGACATTGGCGGCTCCATCCGGCTGCCGGCCGGCTGGTGCGGCCTGGTCGGCCTCAAGCCCAGCCATGGCCGCGTGCCCATCAAGCCGGGCTATGCCGGCCGGGTCGCCGGGCCGCTGACGCGCACGGTCGAGGACGCCGCGCTGATGCTGGCCGTGCTCGCGCAACCGGATGCGCGCGACCCCACGCAGCTGCCGCCGGGCTCTGTCACGCCGCGGCCGCTGGAGCTGCGTGGCTTGCGCATCGGGCTGATGCTCGATGCGGGCTGGGGCGATGCCGTGCAGCCGGAGGTCGAGGCGGCGGTGGTCGCGGCGGCGCGTGCCTTCGAGCAGGCTGGCGCCATCGTCGAGCCGCTGGCCGCCTTCACGACGCGCGAGATGGCCGACGGCATCGACCGTTTCTGGCGCATGCGCTCCTGGCTGGATATCTCGGCCCTCGCCCCCGAGCGCCGTGCCAAGGTTCTCCCCTACATCCTCGGCTGGGTCGCGCCCGCGGCCGGCTACGACGGCGGCACGGTCTTTCGCGGCTACAGCCAGATGCAGGCCTTGCGCGAGGCGGCCAATGCAGCCTGCGAGCCGTTCGACTTCGTGCTGTCGCCCGTCGCGCCCATGCCGGCCTACCCGGCCCACCTGGCCAGCCCGCTGCACGACCCGGCGCGGCCCTTCGAGCACATCGCCTTCACGCTGCCCTACAACATGAGCGAGCAGCCGGCGCTGTCCATCAATGCGGGCTTCACGTCGAGTGGCTTGCCGATTGGGTTGCAGATCATCGGCCGGCGCTTCGACGACGCTGGCGTGCTGGCCTTGGGCGCAGCGTGGGAGCGGTTGCGACCCGAGCAACGCCCCTGGCCCTTCTGGGAGAGCCCACCATGATCCTCGTCCTTGGCCATGTCACCGCCCGCCCCGAGCATTTCGACGAGGTGCTGAAGCTCAGCCATCAACACGTCGAGCGCTCGCGTGCGGAGCCAGGCTGCCTTGTCCATGCAGTGCACCGAGACACCGAGAACCCGTTGCGCCTCGTCTTCGTCGAGAAGTGGAGCGACATGGCGGCCCTGCAAGCCCACTTC
>NZ_JBFUMO010000075.1:0-16846 GCF_054049355.1 Roseateles sp. P5_E11
CGACTGTCACTGCGGCTGGTGGGTGAGATCAAGGACGGCCGGCCCGTGGCCGACAGCCGCCTGCATGCCGAACCGGCCCACGAGCGCTATGTCTTCAGCGCCACGCCTGAAGGCGGCACCCGCCTCGTCGTGCACCTGCAGAGCTGGGACGACGGCTTCACCGATTTCCTGAACGACACCTGGCCCAAGGCGCTGGTGCGCCTCAAGGACCTGTCCGAATCCACGCACTGAAAGGAATCACCATGCAGATCAAGATTGCGAGTGTCATGGTCGATGACCAGGACAAGGCCCTGGCCTTCTACACGGGCAAGCTCGGCTTCACCAAGATGGCCGACATCCCGATGGGCCCGACCTATCGCTGGCTGACCGTCGTGTCGCCCGACGGCATTGCCGGCGTCGAGCTGGCGCTGGAGCCCATGGGCTTTGCGCCGGCCAAGGTCTACCAGAAGGCCTTGTTCGAGGCCAACATCCCGGCCACCGCCTTCGTCACCGAGGACGTCGAGGCCGAAGCCCGCAAGCTGCGCGAGCGCGGCGTCGTCGTGCGCGGCGAGCCCGAGAACATGGGGCCGATCAAGGCGGTCATGTTCGAGGACGGCTGCGGCAACCTCATCCATCTCGTCCAACCCCTCGTCAAACCCGAGTGAGACCCGCCATGCACAAGCAGATCTACGTCAACATGCCTGTCAAGGACCTGGCCAAGAGCAAGGCCTTCTTCGAGGCTGTGGGCTACAAGTTCAATCCGCAATTCACCAACGACAAGGGCGCCGGCATGGAGCTGGGCGAGAACCTCTACGCCATGCTGCTGGCCGAGGACTTCGCGCGGACCTTCACCCCCAAGGCGTTTCCGGACGCCAAGACCGCAACGACGGGCTGGGTGTGCCTGAGCTGCGAAAGCCGCGAGGAGGTCGACGCCTTGGTCGCGAAGGCGAAGGCTGCCGGCGGCAACATCCCGAGCGAGCCGCAGGACCATGGCTTCATGTACGGCCATGGCTTCGAGGACCTGGACGGGCACCACTGGGAACTCGTCCACATGAGCGGCATGCCGCCGCAAGCCTGACCCCGCAACGTCAAGGAGACGACCATGCAGATCCAGCAAAAACTCGCACCCTTCATCTGGTACCAGCGCGGTGCCGAAGACGCGGTGGCGCACTACCTGAAGGTGTTCGGCGCCGACAAGGGCCGCATCATCCACACCCAGCGCTGGGGCCAGGACTCGCCCGGCGAGGCCGGCAGCGTCATGCTGCTCAACTTCGAGCTGTTCGGCGTGCACATGACGGCCTTCAATGGCGGCACCCACTTCAAGCTCGACGAGGCTTTCTCGTTGACCGTCGCTTGCGAAGACCAGGCCGAGATCGACAAGCTCTGGGAGCAGTTGCCCGCGGGCGGTGGCAAGACGTCGGAATGCAGCTGGCTGAAGGATGCCTGGGGCCTGTCCTGGCAGATCCTGCCCGCAGCCTGGTTCGACATGATCCGGGACCCCGACCCGGCCCGCGTGCAGCGTGTCTTCCAGGCCATCTGGCGCATGCAGAAGATCGATCTCGCGGCCCTCAAGCGTGCCTACGACGGCACCTGAAGCCGTGAGCCATGCTGAACTTGCCGCCGGCGTCTGGCGCATCGAGCGCAGCCGCCTCGTGGGCGCGGCGGCCAAGATGCTGCGCGACCTCGACGAGGCCGAGGACTGTGCCCAGGACGCCCTCATCGCTGCCATGGAGAACTGGCCGCGCGACGGCCAGCCCAACAACCCTGCCGCCTGGCTGATGACCGCCACCCGCAACAAGGCCCTGGACCGGCTGCGCCGCCGCGCGATGCTGGAGCGCGAGCATGAGCACCTCGCGGCCGACGACGAGGCCGCTGGCACCCATGTCGTGCCCGACTTCGTCGACCACCTCGACGCCGCCCGTGACCAGGCCGAAATCGGCGACGAGCAGCTGCGCCTGATCTTCATCGCCTGCCACCCGGTGCTGCCGCGCGAGGCCCAGGTCGCGCTGACGCTGCGCCTGCTCGGCGGCCTGGAGACGCCCGAGATCGCACGTGCCTTCCTGCAGCCCGAGGCCACCGTGGCCCAGCGCATCGTGCGCGCCAAGAAGGCGCTCAACGGCCAGGCCTACGAGCTGCCGAGCGCCGACGAGCGCGAGCAGCGCCTGGGCGCCGTGCTGGCGGTCGTCTACCTGATCTTCAACGAGGGCCACAGCGCCGGCAGCGGCGCCAGCCTGCTGCGGCCGGCGCTGTGCGACGAAGCCCTGCGCCTGGTGCGCCAGCTGCAGCACCTGCTGCCTCAAGACGCCGAAGTGCATGGCCTGGCCGCCCTGCTGGAGATCCAGGCCTCGCGCCTGCCCGCGCGGCTGGACGCGCAAGGCCGCCCCGTGCTGCTGCCCGACCAGGACCGCCGCCGCTGGGACCCGCTGCTGATCCGCCGCGGCCTGGCGGCGCTGGAACGCGCGCTGAGCCTGGGCGAGCCAGGGCCTTACACCTTGCAGGCAGCAATTGCGGCTTGCCATGCGCGCGCGGCGCGCGCCGAGGACACCGACTGGCACGCCATCGTCGGCGGCTACGACCGCCTGCTCGCGCTCAACCCCTCGCCCGTGATCGCGCTGAATCGCGCTGTAGCCGTCAGCTTCGCCGACGGGCCGGCCGCCGCCTGGCCGCTGCTCGAGCAACTGGCCGCTGAGCCGCAGCTCAAGCGCTACCCCTTCCTGGCCGGCGCCCAGGCCGACGTGCTGGAGCGCCTGGGCCGCGTCGGCGAGGCGCGCGAGGCCTATCTGCGGGCCGCGGAGTTGAYGGACAACGAGGTGCAGCGCGAGCTGCTGACGGAACGGGCCAGGCGACTGGCCAACTGAACCGGAAGGATTGCCACCATGACCATCACCATCACCGCCTTTGACCGTTCGCCCGATGGCGGCAAGGGGCTGGCGCGCGACACGCGCGTGCGCTGGGCCCTCGAGGAAACCGGCCTGCCCTACGAGGTTCGCCTGGTGCCCATGCCGGCGATGAAGGAGGCCGCTCACCTGGCGCTGCATCCCTTCGGCCAGATCCCCACCTACGAGGAAGGCGACCTCACGCTGTTCGAGACCGGGTCCATCGTGCTGCACATCGCCGAGCGCCGGCCGGGCCTGTTCCCCGCCAATGCCAACGCCAGGGCGCGGGCCATCACGTGGATGTTCGCCGCGCTCAACTCGGTCGAGCCGCCCATCCTCGAACTCGTCATCGTCAAGTTCGCGGAAGGCGAGAAACCCTGGAAGGACGAGCGCCAGCCTCTGGTCGAGAACCGGGTGCGGGCGCGGCTGACCCAACTGGCCGCCCGCCTGGGTGATGCCCAATGGCTGGACGGCGATTTCAGCGCGGGTGACCTGCTGATGGTGTCGGTGCTGCTGCGCGTCAGGCCGTCCGGCCTGCTGAACGAGTTCCCCAGCCTGGCTGCCTACGTCGCCCGCGGCGAAGCCCGCCCTGCCTACCAGCGGGCCTTTGCCGCCCAGCTGGCCGTCAACACGCGCGCAGCCTAGGCATGGGCCGGTCTCTGGCGAGCCCGGCGGGCGGGGTTACTTGCGCCGAATGAACTTGACGGCGACCAGTACGCCCAGGGCCAGCGCCACCAGGGGCCAGCTGCCGGGCTCCGGCGTCGGGCACGGCGGCGTGCCCGGCTGGCCGCAATTGGCCTGGGCCTGAGCCAGGGCGGGCAGCAAAGCCATGCCGGCCACGGCCGCGCGGCTCATCAGGGTGGACAGGGTTCTCATGCTTGTCTCCTTGCCCGGAATCCCTCCGGTGTGAAGAGCTTGGGCGGCGCTTCACCCGCTTTCAACCGGGCTTGTCCTGCAAACGAGTGGCAGACCCCGCAGATCCGGGGGAGGTTCGCCTTCGCCTGAGGACGGCCGCGCGACGGTACGGACCCCTGAAAGCCGTCAGGCCGCCGACTTGGCCGCTCAGAATTCGCCGCCGCTGAAGCGCGTGTCAGGCAGCTGCAGCAGGCTGCGCAGCTGCAGCCGTGTCGACGGCCAGACCGTCAGCGGGGGATTGACGGAGTCGAGGTGGGCCTCGCGCGCGGCGCCCAGGCCCTGGCGGTGGGCCAGCTCGACGAAGGCCTGGGTGGCATCGCGCGGCAGGGCCTGGGCGAACAGAAAGCCCTGGCCCAGGCTGCAGCCCAGCTCGGTCAGCACCTGRTGCTGCTCGGCAGTCTCGATGCCTTCGGCCACCGTGTGCAGGCCCAGGGCCTGGGCGAGGTCGTGGATGGCCGCGACGATGGCGCGTGCCGTCGCGCCGGCCTGCGGGTGGTCGAGATCGGCGATGAAGGCGCGGTCGATCTTGAGCTGGTCCAGCGGCAGGCGGCGCAGATAGGCCAGCGACGAGAAGCCGGTGCCGAAGTCGTCCAGCGCAGTGCGCACACCCAGGGCGCGCAGCCGCGTCAGCAGGTCGATGGCGTGTTGGCTGTCCTTCAGCAGGGCCGATTCGGTCAGTTCGATCTCCAGGCGGTCGGCAGGCAGGCCGGTGCGCTCCAACGCCTCCAGCACATGCAGCTCGATGGGGCTGCGCTCGAACTGCAGGGCCGACACGTTGACGGCGACGCGCAGCTCGCCCGGCCAGCGCGCTGCGTCGCGGCAGGCGATGAGCAGGGCCCAGGCGCCGATGGTGATGATGAGGCCGCTGTCTTCGGCCAACGGGATAAAGACGGCCGGTGGCACCAGGCCGCGCACGGGATGGCGCCAGCGCATCAGCGCCTCGAAGCCCCGCAGCTTGCCCGTGGCCAGCTCGATCTGTGGCTGGTAGTGCATCTCCAGTTGATCCGCGTCCAGCGCCAGCCGCAGGTCGGCCAGCAGGGCGAGGCGGTCCTGGGCGGCCTGCTGCAGGGCCGGCTCGTAGAGCACGAGGCGGTCGCGCCCGGCGGCCTTGGCGGCGAACAGGGCCAGGTCGGCAGCGCGCAGCAGCGGGTCGGCCGCCTGGGCATGGCGTGGCGCGCAGGCCGCGCCGATGCTGACGCGCACGTCGATCTCGTTGCCGTCGATGGAAACCGGCACGCGCAGGGCCGAGCGCAATTGCTTGCCCAGGCGCTGCATGGCTTCGGGGCTGAGCTCGCCGCGCAGCAGCACGGCGAATTCGTCGGCGCCCAGCCGCGCGACCAGGTCGCCGTTGCCGCGCCGCGCTGCCAGGCTGTCGTGCAGCCGCTCGCCCACGGCGGCCAGCAGGTGGTCGCCGGCGGCATGGCCCAGGCTGTCGTTGACCTGCTTGAAGCAGTCCAGGTCCAGCAGCAGCACGGTGCACGGCGAGATGGGCCCGCCGCCGCCGAGATAAAGGGCCAGGCGGCGGTGGAACTGATGGCGGTTGGCCAGGCCGGTGACGGTGTCCTGGTCGGTCAGGCGCAGCAGCTCGCGTTCGCGCTCGCGCACCTCGCTGATATCGCTGCCCACGCCGCGCCAGCCGCCGTCGCCTTCCAGGCGCCGCCCGCTGAGCGTCCACCAGACATCCTCGCCGCCAACCCGCAGATGCAGGGCGTGATCGCTCAGCGGTTCGGTCGCCAGCAGCGCGTCGCCCAGTCGGTCCAGGCGCTGCTGGGCGTCGGCGTTGTTGGCGGGCAGCTGGTGGGCCAGTACGGCCAGCAGCGGCTCGCCGATCAGGTCCTGCGCCCGCTGGCCCAGGCTTTCGGCCATGCGCTGCGAGACATGGCGCAGCCGGCCGTCGCGGCCCAATTCCCACAGCCAGTCGCTGGCGTGATGTTCGAAGTCGCGCAGCAGCAGCGACACCGTGAGCCGGTCCCGTGCGGCCTCGTGCTGGGCGTGGCGGCCCAGCAGGAAGAGGCGGGCATTCAGCAGTGCTGCCATGCACAGCGCGATGGCGTACAACGGCAGCAACGGCAGCAGCCCGTCCATCCAGGGAAGCGGCAGCAGCGCGATGCCCACGGCCAGCGTGCCGCAGGCGCCCAGCACCCAGCCGATGGCCACGGCGGGCAGCAGCGCGAACATCCAGGCTGCGGCGGCAATGGCGCCGGCCGCGGTGGCCACCAGCGGCGCGTGCAGGCCGGGCTCGGCCTGCTGGGCAACCTGCAGCAGCAGCACCGCGTCCAGCACGCCGCCGGCAAAAAGGTCCAGCGCCAGCAGCAGCCCGGCACGGATGCCGCGCGGCGGCGCGTCGGGTGGGCGGCGGTGGCGTTCATGCCGCCACAGCGCGAAGTTGAAGCCGTTGAGCGCCACCAGTGCCATCAGCGTGGGCGCGACGGGCAGCAGGTCGATGCGCCCTTTCAGTGCCACCAGCAGCAGCGCGATGGCGATGGCCGTGGCCACGACCGAGGCAGGCAACTGGCCGACGACGGCGCGCCACTGGTCGTCCCGCAGCTTGGCCGCCTCTGCCGGATCGCCCGGCACCTCCCAGGCGGCGTGGATCAGCCGCTTGAACCCCGCCAGCGGCCACCGGGCAGGCAGTGCAAAAGGGGGCAGTGGCTCGGCCATGGCGAGCCCATCCTAGGCGGGCCCTGGCCGGCGTGGGTGTGACGCAATGCCGATTCGTCCGCAATCAGCGCGGCGCAAGCTTCACGGGCCCAGGGTCAGCGCTGTGCCGTGTTCTCGCGCACCATGCGCTGCATCAGCGTGAAGAAGCGGTCGTAGAACTCGCCCGCGGGAATGGTCTCGGAGGCCACCTTGACGAGGGAGTCATCGCTCGATGACAGCGGCACCGAGATCGAGCCCAGCGCGCTGACGCCGAGGCTGGCGGCCTGGTTGCTTTTCTTCAGCGCGTAGCGGTCCTGCTGGGCGCTGACATAGGCCGTCGCGATCTGCTGCTTGGGGCCATCGCCGACGCAGACAACGTTGAATGCGATCTCCACATGCACCTCGCCCGCGGGCTGGAAGTGCTTGGCACCGCGCACGACGCCGCTTTCCGCCTTGCTGATCACATAGCCCTGGCTGAGCAGGGCGCGCCGGGCGGCCTCGCAGGTGTCGTCGACATTGGCGTCGAACAGCCGCGAGAAAGTCTCCTCGGCAGCAAAGCTCTCACCCTGGTAGACCGATTTCTCGGCTTTCGTCGACCTGGAGGGCAGGCCGCCGCAGCCAGCCAGCAGCGTGAGGAGCAGGAAGGCGGACAAGGTCAGGGAGCAGAGGCGATGCATGGGTCGATTATTCCGTCCGCGAAAGGGCGCTTTGTTGCCGGGCGGGCGCCGGGGCCCGCGCGCAACGCCGCCGGGCCGGGATCCGATGACAGGGACATTCAGGGGAAGGTGCGGCATTCAGCGTGCCCATCAGCCGGGCAGACGGAACGCGAAGCGGCAAGGCTGCCACGGACGGTGCAGGCAGGCGGCAATGTAAGCGCGGGCTCACAACGCTGAGCTCTGCGATGCCCATCCGGACCGGCATCGACCGTTGATCGGGTTTTGCTTCATATGCGGCCATTGAGGGCGAAGATGCGCCGCATGAAGCGCCGTACCTTTGCATTCGCCGCACTGCTGCCGGCTCTGGCCTGGGCCGAAGAGACTGCTGAGTCCGCGTTCGGCGGCCATGGCATGGCCGTGTTCGGCGGCCGCGAGGGCCTGTATGCCTCGCACCTGCCGATGTTCCACACGCCGCATGACAGCCAGGTGCTGCTGCGCTTTCACCTCGCCGATGCGGCGGCCGACAAGTCGCTGCGCGAGACGCTGGCCCGCCAGCCCAGCCTGTGGACCTTCGACCCCGAGGCCTTTGACCTGCTGCGCTTCACACCAGGCCACGCCAAGCCGCTGCGCGAATTCAAGGCGCGCTTCTTCGCGGGCCACTTCGAGCGTGGCGGCAAGCCACAGTCGGCCGAGCAGCGCGTCGTCGTCGATGAGGTGATGCTGTTTCGGCGGCTGAGCCCCGCTCAACGCGAGGCATCGACCGGGCGCTATCGGCTGATCGGCAAGGGCAGCGAGTGGTTCGCGGTCAAGACCATCGACCGCCGCCCGGACTTCGACCACATCGTGCGCCTGAAGGCACCCCAGGTCCGCGGCGAGGTCGATGTGCCGCTGCAGGGCGTCGCCAGGCCTGGCGCCACTGTCCAACGTGCCTTCAAGGCCAAGGGGCTGACCGAGATCTACTTCGAGACCGACGACCTGCGTTGAGAATCGCTTCCAACCCAGGAGGCTTTATGGACAACCCCAGCGTCACCCTGATCCAGCGTCAGGGCTACCAGTTCGAACACCATTACGCGCCGGAGCTGCCGGTGCTGCTATCGGACGAGCCCGTGCCCTTCGGCACCGGGCTGGGGCCCGACCCGGTCGAACTGCTGGCTTCGGCCATCGGCAATTGCCTCTCCGCGTCGCTGTGGTTTGCCTGCCAGAAGTACAAGGACGACCCCTCGCCGCTGCGCACCGAGGTCAAGGCGACCGTCGGCAGGAACGAGCGCGGACGCAACCGCGTGCAGGGCCTGGCGGTGGACCTGCACCTGGGCAAGCCAGCCGACCAGCTCGGCCACATTCAGCGTGTGCTGGACACCTTCGAGGACTTCTGCACCGTCACGCAGAGCGTGGCGCCGGCCATTCCCGTGACGCTGCGCGTGCTGGACAGCACTGGTGCGGTTCTGAAGCCCGCCGCGGCCGTGTGAATTCTTTGCGGGTCGAGCGCCGGGCCGCTCCCTAGCCGGTCCGCGCTGGCGATGTGCTTGCGGTTCGATACCGCGAGCATCGCCGTCCCCTCGGGGGACCGGCCAAGGTACTCCTTGGCCGAGGGGCTTCATTTTTCTAAGCGGGCATTTCCAGGCCGAGTTCCTTCAGGATCGCCTCGCGCAGCGCATCCATTTCCGGGCTGATCAACCGCCTCGGATGCGGCATGTCCAGCTCGAAGCGGGCCTGGATGCGCGTGGGCCGGGGCGACAGCACGAGGATGCGGTCGGCCATGTAGAGGGCCTCGTCGACATCGTGGGTGATGAGCAGCACCGTGTGCTTTTCTTCGGCCAGGATGCGCAGCAGCTCGTTGCGCATGCGCAGGTTCATCAGCGCGTCCAGCGCCGAGAAGGGCTCGTCCAGGTACAGGATCTCGGGCTTGACGATGAAGGCCCGCGCCAGCTCCACGCGCTTGAGCATGCCGCCCGACAGCTCGTGCGGGTAGGCGCCTTCGAAGCCCTTGAGCCCGACCATGGCGGCGTAGTGGTCGGCCAGCTTGACGCGCTCGGCATCGACGCCATGCTCCTGGCCGGTCAGGCCGAACATCAGGTTCTGCTGCACCGTCAGCCACGGGAAGACCGAGCCGTATTGCGAGATGACGATGCCCTGGGGGCTGGGGCCGGGATGGGGCTGGCCGTCGATCAGCAGCGAGCCGCCGTCGGTCTTTTCGAAGCCCGCGAGGATGTTCATCAACGTCGACTTGCCGCAGCCGGAAGGGCCGACGATGGCGACGAACTCGCCTTCGGCGACATCGAAATCCACACCCTGGATGACGGGCAGCTGGGCGCCCTTGGCGGACTTGAAGCTCTTGGTCAAGCCGCTGACGGCGATCTTGGGCATCTTGTTATCTGACATAGCGCCACCGCACGGTCTTGAGTTTTTCGAGCAGGCGGGTCACGCCGTCCAGCAGCAGGCCGATGACGCCGATGAGGATCATGCTGGCGATGACGAGGTCGTAGCGGTTGCCGGCATTGCGCGAATCCATGATGAGATAGCCCAGGCCCGAGCGCAGCGCGATCATCTCGGCCGCCACGACGACCAGCCACGCCACGCCGATGCCGATGCGCATGCCGATGATGATTTCCGGCAGCACGGCCGGGATGACGACGCGGCGGAACATCACCGCGCGCGACACGCCGAAGTTGGTGGCCGCGCGCAGGTAGCGCCGATCGATGGTGTGCACGCCCGAGGTCGTCTGAACGATCAGCGGGAACACGGAGGAGATGAAGATCAGGAAGATGGGCGAGGTGTCGCCGACGCCGAACCACAGGATGGCCAGCGGGATCCAGGCGATCGGCGAGATCGGCCGCAGCATCTGGAAGATCGGGTTGAAGGTGCGGTAGGCGCCGGCCACCCAGCCCATCCACAGGCCCAGCGGGATGCCGATCAGCATGGCCAGGCCGAAGCCGATGCCCACGCGCATCAGCGACGCCGTGATGTGCTCCCACAGCGTGCCGTCCTGGGCCAGCTCCAGCGTGCCGGTGACGACGGCCCAGGGCGTCGGGAAGATGGGGCTCTCGGTGTAGACGACGATGCCCCACCAGGCCGCGATGACCAGGGCAATGACCGCCAGCGGCGGCAGGATTCGATTCAGGCGCAGGTTCACCGCCCCTCCTTCCAGTGGTTCTTCATGAGGCGTTGCCAGCGCCATTGCAATGCTGGCCAGCCGCGCGCTGGCGTTGGCGCGACGACGACGGCCATCTGGCCGCTGGCATGTGCGCTGCACGCGAAGCTATAGGTCGATGCGACCTCGAAGGGCAGGCGAAAACTCTGCCCCGGCATGATGAGCACGGGGCCGAACTGCTGCGGCACCTCGTCGCGGTTGCGCAGCAGCAGCACGTCGTTCAGGCCCAGCGTCAGGTCGATGCGATCKGGCAGGATCTCGACCTTGTCACCGGCCATGCGGCGGGCATAGGTGCCTTGCGGGATCTCGAACAGCTCGTCGCGCGTGGGCAGTTCGATGGGCGCCAGCGCCRCCCAGGCCACCAGGGCCAGCGGCAACGTGACCGGCAGGAGCCAGACCCAACGCTTTCTCACTTCGAAGCCAAGAGCAGCTTGAGGTCGTGCACGAAGTCCTTGGCCTCATGGCCATAAGGCATCATGGCCCGCAGCTTRCCGGTGCGGTCGATCAGCCAGACCGACGTGGAGTGGTTCATGCCGTAGGCGTTGCCTTGCTGGGGCGCGATCTTCTCGGCGACGACGCCATAGCGCTTGCGCATCGCGGCCAGCTTGTCCGGTGCCTCGGTGCCGCCGATGAAGGTCGGGTCAAACGCGGTCAGGTATTGGCGGATGCGCGGGATGTCATCGCGCTCGGGGTCCACCGTTACGTAGACGACCTGCACGTCCGCCGCGTCGGTGCCCAGCTGCTTGCGCGCCTGGGCGAGCGTGGCCAGCGTCGTCGGGCAGACCTCGGGGCAGTGGGTGAAGCCGAACACCAACAGCACCAGCCTGCCCTTGAAGCGGGCGAGATTGAGGGCGGCACCGTCGCTGCCCTGGAGAGCGAATTCGGGCGCTGCCTGGGCGGGCTCGAAGACGCCGGCCTTCAGCGTCGGCGCAGCCTGCGCCGTCAAAGGCAGCGCGGCCCACAACAGGGCGCGGCGTTTCATATCGGGATGGGCGCGGCCTTGGCCGCCTTGACGAAACTGTCGTCCACGTATTTCTCGTAGGCCACCGGGGCCTTGAGCGTGCCGGCCTCGATGGACAGCTGCATCAGGTCGTCGAATTCGGCGCGGATCATGCGCAGGTCGCCATAGGTGACGCGGTCCGTCGGGTTCTCCATCACGAAGCGCAGGATGTTGGGGTCCTGGTTGAAGAACTTGCGGCCGGCGGCGATCTGGATGGCCTTCTCGCGGTTGGCGGCCTGCAGGTCCAGCCAGTTGCCGGCACCCTGCACGTGGTTCACCAGGTCCTGCACCAGCGGCCGGTTCTCCTTGATGAGCTCCTCGCGCACCGTCAGCACACAGCAGATGTAGTTGCGCCATTCGTCGCGCGTCATGCGCAGCGGCCTGGCATAGCCGGCGCGCTGGGCCGAGGCGCCGAAGGGCTCGCCGGTGCAATAGGCGTCCACGGCCTTGGCGAAGAGGGCGGCCGGCATGTCGGGCGGCGGCATCTCGACGATCTGGATGTCCTTGGGCGTCATGCCCTCCTGGGCCAGCATCTTGCGCAGGAACAGAAAGTCCACCGCGAAGCGGCTGGGGATGGCGATGCGCTTTCCGCCCAAGTCCTTGAACTTCTTGTAGGGCGAGTCGGTGCGCACCATGATGACGGCGCCCGAACGGTGGCCCAGCGAGACGATCTTGACGGGGATCTTCTTGTCGGCGAGGTCCATGACCAGCGGCGCCAGCATGTAGGCCGCCTGGATGCCGCCGGTCATCAGCGACTCTTTGATCTCCGGCCAGCCGTTGTACTTGCTGTACTCGAACTGGAAGGCCGAGCTGCCGGAGGCCTTGTTGGACGCCAGGCGTGCCGAGCAGGCCACCGGCAGCGTCAAGTTGCAGGTGACCGGCAGGCCGCCGACGATCAGCGGGCCGGATGCGGCCGCCGCGGGCAGGCTCAGCGCCGGCAGCGCCGACGCCAGCGCGCCGCGCAGCAATTGCCGGCGATCGAGGCCGGCGCGGGGGGATTCAGGCAGTTCGTGAGTCATGGGCAGGGCGCATGACTTTGCCAACTTCTAGGGGGCTGTCCATGCGGGCTGACCGAATTGTGCCTACTTACCTACCTTGAAACCGAGTAGCCGCCAGGCCTTGCGGCGGCTGGCGGCGGTGCATGGGCGGGGCCCAGCGCGGATTACGGGTACAGGCCGCGCTCCTCGCGCGCCTGCAGCACCCGCGTGCAGGCCACCGTGAAGGCGGCGGTGCGCAGCGTGATCTTGTGCAGCTCGCTGGTTTCCCAGATGTGTTTGAACGCGCCGATCATGATCTTGTCCAGGCGGACATTGATCTCGTCCTCGGTCCAGAAGAAGGACGAGAAGTCCTGCACCCACTCGAAGTAGGACACGGTCACGCCGCCGGCGTTGGCGATCACGTCGGGCACGACGACGATGCCGCGGTCGGCCAGCACGGCCTCGCCGTCCGGCGTGGTCGGGCCGTTGGCGCCTTCCAGCACCAGGCGGGTCTTGATGCGCTTGGCGCGCTCGGCCGTGATCTGGCCTTCCAGAGCGGCCGGGATCAGCACATCGCTGGCCACGTCCCAGAAGTTCTCGTCGCTGATCTTGTCGGCACCGGCAAAGCCCGCCACACCCTTGTAGGCGGCCACGTGGTCGAGCAGGCTCTGCATGTCAAAGCCGTTCTCGTTCAGGATGGTGCCGGTGTGGTCCTGCACGCAGACGACCTTGGCGCCATTGGCGGCGAACAGCTTGGCGGCGATGGAGCCGACGTTGCCGAAGCCCTGCACCGCGATGCGCGCGCCTTCCAGCGGCTGGCCCAGGCGGCGCATCGCTTCGCGGCCGACGACGAAGACGCCGCGGCCGGTGGCGGCCACGCGGCCGAGGGAACCACCCAGCTCGATGGGCTTGCCGGTGACGACGCCGGTCGCCGTGGCGCCGGTGTTCATCGAATAGGTGTCCATCATCCAGGCCATGATCTGGCCGTTGGTGTTGACGTCCGGCGCCGGGATGTCCTGCTGCGGGCCGATGATGATGCCGATCTCGCTGGTGTAGCGGCGGGTCATCTTCTCCAGCTCCTTGAGGCTCAGCAGCTTGGGGTCGACGCGGATGCCGCCCTTGGCGCCGCCGTAGGGCAGGTTCACCGCGGCGTTCTTGATCGTCATCCAGGCCGACAGGGCCATCACTTCTTCCAGCGTCACGTCCGGGTGGTAGCGCACGCCACCCTTGCCCGGGCCGCGCGTCAGGCTGTGCTGCACGCGGTAGCCCTCGAAATGGGCGATGCTGCCGTTGTCCAGCTCGATGGGGATGTCGACGATCAGCGCGCGCTTGGGGCGGCGCAGCGTCTCGACCCAGCGGGCCAGGCCGCCGAGGTAGGGCTCGACCGCATCGATCTGCGACAGATAGGTTCCCCACGGGCTGTTTCGCGTCGGCGAAACAAAGGACAGGTTGGGCATGAAACGCTCCGTAACTTTGAGTGGGCCGAACGGTAGCGCGAAGCTCCGCTCCCTCGGTAGCGCTTGTCTAGCCAAGTCCGTATGCGCCCATGCACGCAATGCATGGCAACGGTTTCGGGTGCCGGATTTCACGGCGGCGTACCGCGTCGGGCAACAAAAAACCCGGCCTGGGGCCGGGTTCAAAGGACGGGCGCAGCGACCCTATTGGGTGGCCAGTGCGCGCTTGAAGTCGGCGTCGTCGAACAGTTTGCCGACCAGGGTCTTGTAGAGCGCGCCGTATTGGTTGATGGCTGCCGGCAGGGCGATCGCGCCAACGAAGGACGATTCCCAGGTGGACTCGGCAATCACTTCCTTGTCGAACACCGTCTTGCCTTCGCGCTTGATCTGGATCTTGGCGGCCAGCCGTCCCTTGCCGGTGCTCATGCCGGCATCGACCATGCTGTCGGTCAACTGGCCTTCGATGACGATCTTGGACTTCGAGTCCAGCAGGCCTGCGGCCGTCAGCTCAGCGGCGATCTCATCGCGCAACTGGCCCGCGAAGCTGCCGCCTGCCGGGCTGAGCGACGAGCCACGCAGGCCGCCCAGTGTGGTGTCCATCTCGGCCGGTTTGCCGGCGGCGAGCTTGAAGCTGCCGACCTGGGCGGGCACGAGCTTGGTGGCGCGCAGCTTTTCGGCGTTGGCGGCGCTGGGCGCCGGGGCGGGCATTTTCACGGACGCACAGCCCGTCAACGCGGCCAGCAGGACGACCAGGGCCAGGCGCTGCGTGGTGGCCCGGGAGGAGAGCAAGGCATGGATCATGGTTCGRTCGTCCTTCACTTGAAGCTGGGGTCTTGGGAAATGTCGTTCAGCACGTTGCTGACAACCTGGTTGGTCATCTGGAACGCTGCTTCCTGAAGGTTGGGCATCTTGGTGGCATTGCCCGGTGTCGCGGCTGCGCCCATGGTCGTGTGGATGGCGTGACGTGCCTGCTTGACGACGGGTGCGGCGTCGCCCGACGCCCGGTAGGTGGCCGTGCAGATGTAGCCGTCCGACACTTGCGAGCCGGCGAGGCCGAAGGTCAGTCCGGTCACGAATCCCTTGGAGAAGGCGTTGTCGGTCAGCGGCACGTTGTTCAGCGTGATGCTGAGGACGGCCCCATTGGGCACGACGGCACTGCCCACTTCACTGAACATGYCGCTGGCCTTCACCTGGGCAGAGACGCGATCACGCAGCATGGCCGTGGCCTGCGCGTTGGCCACCCCCTTGGTCTGGAAGTCGAACAGCACCTGCACCGGCGCTGGAGCCGGCGGCTTCTTGAACTGCGCCGCTGCAATTTCCTTGGTGCTGCCGTCCAGATAGGCGCTGGCGCAGCCTCCCAACAAGGCCGTGGCGGCCAGCAGCGTGCCGAGCGCAGCTCGCCGCGCCCATTCCTTCAACGTAAACATGAGATCTCCCTGTTGCATCACACGCGCCGCTCTTCGACGGCGCGAACCGGTGTCGCCGGGTCGTCTTTGCCGGGGTGTGAGCCCGCGGCGACCTGGGCGGCGCGAACTATAGGGACGTACCGCGCCGTTGCCGGTCCGAACTATCCCCAGTCAGCGAGCGAAGGTGACGAATACCATCCGCGGGTGACCTCCCTCGACCTCGCCCTGCTCTATCTCGTGGCCGCCGTGCTGGGGGTGGTCGCCTGCCGCCTGCTGAAACTGCCGCCCATGCTGGGCTATCTGGCCGTCGGCGTGTTGATCGGGCCGAACGCCCTGGCTTTTGCCCACGATTCCGCCAGCATCCAGTACCTGGCCGAGTTCGGCGTCGTCTTCCTGATGTTCGCCATCGGGCTGGAATTCAACCTGCCCAAGCTGCGCGCGCTGAGGACGGCCGTCTTCGGCATCGGCATGGCGCAGGTGGCGCTGACCATTGCCGGCGCCATGCTCGGCAATGCGCTGCTGATCGCCGGCTTCGCGATGCTGGGCAGCGCCTGGCAGATGGGTTGGCAGGGGGCCCTGGTGCTCGGCTCGGCGATGGCCATGAGCTCGACGGCCATCATCGTCAAGCTGATGGCCGAGCGGCTGGAGCTGGAGAGCCCGCACGGCAAGCTCGTCATGGGCGTGCTGCTGTTCCAGGATCTGGCCGTCGTGCCGCTGCTGGTGCTGATCCCGGCGCTGAACAGCACCGGCAGCGAGATGATGAGCGCGCTGGCCTGGGCCGGGCTGAAGGCCGCGGCCCTGCTGACCCTGCTGCTCTACGGCGGCCAGAAGGTGATGCGCTGGTGGCTGACGCTGGTGGCGCGGCGCAAGAGCGACGAGCTCTTCATGCTCAACCTGCTGCTGGTCACGCTCGGCCTGGCTTGGCTGACCGAGCATTTCGGACTCAGCCTGGCCCTGGGCGCATTTGTGGCCGGCATGCTGATCTCGGAGACCGAGTACCGCCACCAGGTGGAGACCGACATCCGGCCCTTCCACGACGTGCTGCTGGGCCTGTTCTTCATCACCATCGGCATGAAGCTGGACTGGCGGCCGCTGGTGGACACCTGGTGGCTGGTCATCCTGCTCACCCTGGCGCCGGTGGCGGCCAAGTTCGCGCTGATCGCCGGCCTGGCCCGCCTGTTCAAGTCACCGCCGGGCGTTGCGCTGCGCACGGGCCTGTACCTCGCCCAGGCCGGCGAATTCGGCTTCGTGCTGCTGACGCTGGGCACCCAGCACGGCCTGGTGGCGCAGCAATGGGTCAGCCCGGTGCTGGCCAGCATGGTGCTGTCCATGCTGGGTACGCCCATCCTCGTCATGTACAGCAACCGCATCGTCATGAAGTTGTCCAGCAGCGACTGGCTGATGCAGTCGGTGCAGCTGACGATGATCGCCAAGAAGTCCATCCAGTCCGAGGCGCACGTCA
The DNA here is from genome assembly GCF_054049355.1 of Roseateles sp. P5_E11. Taxonomy (NCBI): domain Bacteria; kingdom Pseudomonadati; phylum Pseudomonadota; class Betaproteobacteria; order Burkholderiales; family Sphaerotilaceae; genus Roseateles; species Roseateles sp. P5_E11. The sequence goes on from NZ_JBFUMO010000075.1 coordinate 16,514, forward strand.
TCATTTGCGGCTACGGCCGCTCGGGCCAGAACCTGGCGCGGCTGCTGGAGGGAGAACACATTCCCTATATGGCCCTGGACCTCGACCCGGACCGCGTGCGCCAGGCCGCGGCGGCGGGCCAGAGCGTCGTCTTCGGCGACGCGGCCAAGGTCCAGAGCCTGATGGCCGCGGGCCTGGCGCGCGCCAGCGCGGTCGTCGTCAGCTACCACGACACGCCGTCGGCACTGAAGATCCTCGACCTCGTGCGAGCCCACGCGCCCAGGGTGCCGGTCGTCGTGCGCACCATCGACGACACCGACCTCGAGCGGCTCAAGACCGCCGGCGCCACCGAGG
>NZ_JBFUMO010000076.1:0-16292 GCF_054049355.1 Roseateles sp. P5_E11
CTGCCTGCACATCGCGCTGGCCGCCCAGGCCGGCGAGCAGCCGCTGTGGACTTTCGATAAAGGCGCTGCCCGGGTGGACGGCGCGCAACTGCTGGCCAAGGGCTGACGCGGCTCAGCCGGGGGCGGGCGCAAAAGCCTGGCGAGCGCAGCGGCTTGTGCACTCGAGGGCGACTTGCCGTAGATCAGGCCGCGCAGACCTCTCGCACACAGCCCCGCAACCACCGATGCGCCGCATCCCCATCCATCCGAGGATGCCAAAGCAGCGAGACGGTGAACGGCTCCAGCGCCAGTGGCAGACCGACAGTCAGCAGGCCATCGCGCAGATGCCCGGTGTGCCGCTCGGGCACCGTGGCAATCAGGTCCGTGCCGCGCGCCAGCGCCAGTGCTTCCGAGAACCCCGCCACCGTGACGACGATGTCGCGGCCAAGGCCCATGGCGGACAAGGCCTCGTCGACGGGGCCCGCCGCCGTGCCGCTCCGGGAGATGGCGACATGCCGGCCCGCCGCGTAGCGCTTCGCCGTCAGCTTGCCGTTCGCCAGCCCATGACCTTGGCGGACGACGGCCACGAAGCGATCGCGAAACAGCGCCTGCGCACGCAGCTCCGGCCCGCTGGACGCAGTGACGATGCCCGTCTCCAGGTCGACGCTGCCATCACGCAGGGGCGTGCTGTCACGGTCGGGCTTGGGGACGAAGCGCAGCCGCACGCTCGGCGCTTCCGAACTCACGCGGGCTAGCAGGGCTGCGCCGAAGTTCTCGACAAACCCTTCGCGCGTTCGCAGCGTGAACTCTCGCTCCAGTTTGTCCAGCCGCAACGCCGCCGCCGGCCTCAACGCGGCCTGCGCCTCCTGCAGCAGCGGTCCGATGCGCTCGCGCAATTCCAGCGCCCTAGGTGACGCCACCAGCCCACGCCCGGCGCGCACGAGCAGCGGGTCGCCGGTGGCCTCGCGCAGCCGCGCCAGCGACCGGCTCATCGCCGACGGGCTCAACCTCAGTCTTCGCGCGGCGCCAGCGACGCTGCCCTCGGCCAGCAGGGCGTCCAGCGTCAGCAGCAGGTTCAGATCAGGGTCTGACATGGCGTCTCGTGCATTGATGAAGTGCAGATGATGCGTCTTCCGCCATGCCCAGCAAATGCCTAAGGTCGGGGCATGAACACCTCGACCGTCGCTCACCCCGCCGCAACGCCTGTCATCGGCGTGCTTGCCGGCCTGGCCCTTTGCACCCTGCTGCCTTCGCTGGCCGTCAGCAGCGCCAATGTCGCGCTGCCCACGCTGGCTAGCGCCTTCGGTGCCGGCTTCGTCGAGGCGCAATGGGTCGTGCTGGCCTATCTGCTGGCGATCACGACCCTCATCGTCATTGCCGGCCGGCTGGGTGACCTGATCGGCCGACGCCGCCTGCTGCTGGCCGGCATCGCGCTGTTCACGGCCGCGTCGGCTCTCTGCGCGCTGGCACCCACGCTGCCGCTGCTGATCGCCGCCCGGGCACTGCAAGGCGTGGGCGCTGCCGCCATGATGGCCTTGACGATGGCCATGGTGGCCGCGGCGCTGCCCAAGGCGCGCACGGGCAGCGCGATGGGGCTGCTGGGCACGATGTCGGCAGTCGGCACGGCTCTCGGTCCGTCGCTGGGAGGCGCGTTGATCGGTGCTTTGGGCTGGCAGGCCGTATTCGCCGTCAACCTCCCGCTGGGCTTGCTGGCCATTGCGCTGGCCTGGCGGTATTTGCCGGCTGACCGAGGGCAGGGTGCTGCCGGCTTCGACCTGCCCGGCACGTGGTGGCTGGCGCTGACGCTGGCGGCCTATGCCCTCGCGATGACGTGGCATCTTGGCCTGCTGGCTGCCGCCGCGGTGGGCCTGCTGCTGTTCCTGCGCACCGAGGCGCGCGCTACCTCGCCTCTCGTGCGGCTGGACCGGCTGCGCGACCCCGCCCTGAGCGCAGCCCTGGCGATGAACGCCCTGGTGTCTGCCGTCATGATGGCCACCCTGGTCGTTGGCCCCTTCCACCTCAGCGGCGCGCTCGGCCTTGGCGCCGCCACGGTGGGCGTGCTGATGTCCGTCGGTCCCCTCCTTTCGGCCGGCAGCGGCATTCCGGCCGGCCGGCTGGTGGATCGCTTCGGCACACGGCGAACGAGCCAACTGGGCCTCGCCGCCATGGCGGTCGGCTGCGCGCTCATCGCGCTGCTGCCCGCGTCGCTTGGCGCCATCGCCTACGTGGGCCCGCTCGCAATCGTCACGCCCGGCTATGCACTCTTCCAGGCCGCCAACAACACAGGGGTCATGGCCGAGGTGCCGGCCGAACAGCGCGGCGTCATCAGCGGCCTGCTGACGCTGTCGCGCAATCTCGGCCTCATCACCGGCGCCTCGGCGATGGGCGCCGTTTTCGCCGCCGGCGGGCTGCGCTTGAGCTTCGTCATCGCGACAGCTTTGGTTGCCGTCGCCCTCGGGCTTGCCAGACGCGCGAATTGACAAGCACAATCGCCCCCGCTCCGGGGTGCCCGGGCCTGGCGAAAGCCGAGCCCAGACGCTGAGATGGTCATCCTGGGCTTGTTAACACGACGACAACGCGGCCCGTTGCCGTCGTGTTAACAAGCCCTGACCAAACCCGTGAACTTGAACCGGCTAATACCGGCGTAAGGAGAGCGCATGCCTCGCGGCGTGCAGGTGTGGCCTTCGGGCCGCACCTCACCCACAGGCGGCCTTGGAGCACCGAACCCACTGCTCCAGGAGACCGCCGCCATGAACGCCCCCGAAAAGAACCTCTCGCTCGATGAGCGCCTGTCGCTGACGCGCGAGCCCTTCCCGGCATCAAGCAAGGTCTACGTGACCGGCAGCCGGCCCGACGTGGCCGTGCCCATGCGCGAAATCGCGCTGACGAATGGCGAGCGAGTCGTCGTGCACGACACCTCCGGCCCCTACACCGACCCCAAGGCGCAGATCGACGTGCGCCGGGGCCTGCCGCCCATCCGCTCCAGCTGGGTCGGTGACCGCGCCGATACCGAGGCCTACACGGGCCGCACGCGCGTGGCGCTTGACGACGGCGGCAAGGAGGACAACGAGCGCATCGCCCAACTGCGCGCCGAGGCCGCCGCGCTGCAGCGCCAGCCGCGTCGCGCCCAGGCCGGCGCCAACGTCAGCCAGATGCACTACGCCCGCCGCGGCATCGTCACGCCGGAGATGGAATTCGTCGCGCTGCGCGAGAACGGCAAGCGCGAGTGGATGCGCGAGTACCTGTCGGACGCCGAGCGCGAGCAGCGCCTGCGCGGCGACTCGATGGGCGCGGCCATCCCCGAGATCATCACGCCCGAGTTCGTGCGCCAGGAGGTGGCCCGCGGCCGCGCCGTCATCCCTGCCAACATCAACCACACCGAGCTCGAGCCGACCATCATCGGCCGCAACTTCCTGGTCAAGGTCAACGCCAACATCGGCAACTCGGCCGTCACGTCCAGCATCGAGGAAGAGGTCGAGAAGCTGGTCTGGTCCATCCGCTGGGGTGCGGACACGGTGATGGACCTCTCCACCGGTCGCAACATCCACACGACACGCGACTGGATCGTCCGCAACTCGCCCGTGCCCATCGGCACCGTGCCCATCTACCAGGCGCTGGAGAAGGTGGGCGGCATCGCCGAAGACCTCTCCTGGGCCATCTTCCGCGACACGCTGATCGAGCAGGCCGAGCAGGGCATCGACTACTTCACCATCCACGCCGGCCTGCGCCTGCCGTTCATCCACCTGACGACCAAGCGCCGCACGGGCATCGTGTCGCGCGGCGGCTCCATCCTGGCCAAGTGGTGCATCACGCATCACCGCGAGAACTTCCTGTACACGCACTTCGAAGAGATCTGCGAAATCATGAAGGCCTACGACGTGACCTTCTCGCTGGGCGACGGCCTGCGCCCCGGCAGCGGCGCCGATGCCAACGACGAGGCGCAGTTCGCCGAGCTGAAGACGCTGGGCGAACTGACCAAGGTGGCCTGGAAGCACGACGTGCAGACCATGATCGAGGGCCCCGGCCACGTGCCCATGCATCTCATCCAGGCCAACATGACGGAGCAGCTCAAGCACTGCGACGAGGCGCCGTTCTACACGCTGGGCCCGCTGACCATCGACATCGCGCCGGGTTACGACCACATCGCCAGCGCCATCGGCGCGGCCATGATCGGCTGGATGGGCACGGCCATGCTCTGCTACGTGACGCCCAAGGAGCACCTGGGCCTGCCCGACCGCGACGACGTGAAGCAGGGGCTGATCGCCTACAAGATCGCGGCCCACGCGGCCGACATCGCCAAGGGTCACCCCGGTGCCCGCGCACGTGACGACGCGATGAGCAAGGCGCGCTTCGAGTTCCGCTGGAACGACCAGTTCGCACTCGGCCTGGACCCCGACACGGCACGCAACTATCACGACGAGACCCTGCCCAAGGACTCGTCCAAGGAGGCGCACTTCTGCTCGATGTGCGGGCCGAAGTTCTGCTCGATGAAGATCACGCAGGACGTGCGCGAGTACGCGGCGGCCAAGGGGCTCGAAGCGGCGGACGTGGTGGCTGACGGCATGGCGCAGAAGTCAGCCGAGTTCCGCAAGGCCGGCGGCGAGCTCTACATCCCCATCAAGCCGCAGGCGTGATTCGCGTTGCAATTGCAGGCGCCGGCGTCATGGGCCGGCTGCTGGCCTGGCAGCTCGCGCGGGCCGGGCATCGCGTGACTGTGGCTGACCCTGCCTCGGGGCCGGCCGAGCCCGGCGCCGCGGCCTTCACCGCGGCCGGCATGCTGAGCCCACTGGCCGAGCAGGAACATGCCGAGCCCGAGATCGCGGCGCTGGGCTGGCGATCGCTCGCGCTGTGGCCCGCAATCGCCGCGGCGCTGGGGCAACCCGGCCTGGTGAAGGCCGAGGGCAGTCTGCTGCTGGCGCATGGCAGCGACCTGGGCGCAGCGCGGCGCGTGCTCGCCCGCCTGGCGGAAGGCCCCGAGCCGCTGGATCGCGTCGCGCTGCAGGCGCTGGAACCTGCGCTTGCGCCCGATCTCAAGGCCTGGCTGCTACCCGGCGAAGGCCAGTTGCTGCCGCGCGAGCTGCTGGCCGCCTTGGCCGAGCAAGCCGCCGATGTCGACTGGCTCTGGGGTCGCCGCGCCGTCGCTGTCCGGCCCCACATGCTGGAACTCGACGATGGCCGTCGCCTGGATGCCGACCTCGTCATTGACACCCGCGGTCTCGGTGCCAGGCCCGACCTGCCGGACCTGCGCGGTGTTCGGGGCGAGATCCTGTGGCTGCACGCGCCGGGCGTCGTGCTCAACCGCCCCGTGCGGCTGCTGCACCCACGCCACCGCGTCTACCTCGTGCCGCGGCCGGGCGACGTCATCGTCGTTGGTGCTTCAGAGGTCGAGAGCGAGGACCGCTCACCCGTGAGCCTGCGCAGCGCCGTGGAGCTGATGGCCGCTGCCCACAGCGTGCTGCCGGCGCTGGCAGAGGCGCGCATCGTGCACATGGAAACCAACCTGCGCCCGGCCTTTGCCGACCATCGGCCGCGCATCGACCACCAGCCCGGCCTGCTGCGCATCAATGGCCTGTTTCGCCATGGCTGGCTGCTGGCGCCGGCGCTGGCCGAGAAAGCGCTTCAGCATGTCTGAGTTCACCTTGAACCGCGAGCCCCGCCCCTGGCGCGAAGGCCTGAGCGTCGCCGCGATGCTGGCCGAGCAGGACAGGGCGCCCGAAGCCGTCGCCACGGCGTTGAACGGCGCCTTCGTGCCCCGTTCGCTGCGTGAGGTGACGCTGATCCAGCCCGGCGACGAACTGACCCTCATTCAACCCATCACCGGAGGCTGAGCATGTCTTGGACCCTTTACGGCTGCCAGCTCACCAGCCGCTTCCTGCTCGGCACCGCCGGCTACCCCTCGCCCGAGATCCTTCGCCGGGCCGTGCTGGCCAGCGGCGCCCAGGTGTTGACCGTCGGCCTCAAGCGCACGCTCGCGGCGGCCGGCGACAACGGCTTTGTCGCCGCCATCCGCGCGACGCTCGCCGAGACCGGCGGCCACCTGCTGCCCAACACCGCCGGGTGCCGCACCGCGCAGGAGGCCGTCACGCTGGCGCACATGGCGCGCGAGCTCTACGACACGCCGTGGATCAAGCTGGAGGTCGTCGGCGACGAGTACACGCTGCAACCCGACCCCTGGGAGCTGGTCACGGCCGCCGAGCAGCTCGTGAAGGACRGTTTCGAGGTCTTCCCCTACTGCACCGACGACCTCGTCACCTGCCGCCGCCTGCTGGACGCCGGCTGCCAGGTGCTGATGCCCTGGGGCGCACCCATCGGGTCGGGCCAAGGCCTGCTCAACCCGTTCGCCCTGCGCACGCTCCGCGAGCGCCTGCCCGGCGTGCCGCTGATCGTGGACGCCGGCATCGGTGCGCCCTCGCACGCGGCCCAGGCGATGGAGCTGGGCTTGGACGGCGTGCTGCTGAACTCGGCGATAGCCCAGGCCGGTGACCCCATCCGCATGGCCGCCGCCTTCGGCCAGGCCATCGAGGCCGGGCGAACCGGCTTCGAGGCCGGCGTCATGAGCAAGCAGGACATGGCCGTCGCGAGCACACCGGTGGGCGGCAGGCCCTTTCTGATTCCATGAGCAAGCCACCCATCATCTGGAGCATTGCCGGGCTGGACAGCGGTGGCGGTGCCGGCCTGTCGGCCGACCAGCGCGCTGCCGATGCGGCGGGCGTGCACCTTTGCCCCGTGGCGGCCGCGTTGACGGCGCAGAACAGCGTCGCCGTCGAGGCCGTCTTCCCCGTACCGCCTGAGCAGCTCGACGCCCAGCTCGCCGCGCTGGCCGATGACCTGCCGCCTGCTGCGATCAAGACGGGCCTGCTCGGCGGTGTCGAGCAACTGCGCGTTGTTGCACGTTGGGTTGACCGGCTGCGCGAGCGCGCTCCCGTCACTCTGGTTGTCGACCCGGTGCTGCGGGCCTCCACCGGCGCCACCTTTGCCGACGAAGCACTGCTGCGCGCTTATCGCGAGGAGCTGCTGCCGCGGACCAGCGTCGTCACGCCCAACCAACGCGAGACGGCGTGCCTGGTGGGCGAGGGCAGCGTGCCTGCGCAGGCGCGCGCGCTGCTGGCCCTGGGTGCACACGCTGTCTGCATCACCGGTGGCGATGCCGGCGGCCCGCTCGCCCTGGATTGGTTGGCGGCCGAGCATGCAACCGGCTGGCTGGCCCTGCCGCGCCGCGCTGCCGGCAACAACCACGGTACTGGCTGCACCTTCGCGACCGCCCTGGCTGCGGCGTCGGCCCGAGGTTTCGTCGCTGCCGATGGGGCCGTCATCGCCAAGATGCTGACGACCTCCGGCCTGCGTGCCGACATGCAGTCGCCTGGCGCTGGCGCGGGGCCGGTGCGGCCTGAGCCGGGTTTCATCAGCGATGCCAGCCTGTTGCCCGCGCTGTTCGACGACGAGGCACCACCCGAGGCCTGGCCGACAGCGTGCCGCGGGGCACCGGCCCTTGAAGGGGTCTACGCCATCACCGACAGTGGCGCCCATGCCGCCTGCCTTTTTGAGGGCGGCCTGCAAGCCGTTCAATTGCGGGTCAAGCGAGCCCCGGGCGAGGCTGACTCCGCCTGGACAGCCCGCTTGCGCGCTGAAATCAAGGCCGCGCGGCACCCGGGTGCCGTCCTCATCGTCAACGACCACTGGCGCGAAGCACTGGCCTCGGGCGTCGACTTCATCCATCTCGGCCAGGAAGATCTGCTGGCGCTTTCCGCTGCCGATCGACGTGACCTCGCCGAGGCGCGGGCTCGTGGCCTGCGCCTGGGCCTGAGCTCGCACAGCCTGTGGGAGCTGGCCCGCGCCGTGGCCTGGTCGCCCGACTACATCGCCTGCGGTCCCGTCTGGCCAACGCTGACCAAGGCCATGCCGTGGCGAGCGCAAGGGCTTCACAACCTGGCCTGGTGGGTGGCCATGGCGCCGGCACCGGTGGTCGGCATTGGCGGCGTGCTGGAGCTGCAGCAACTGGCCGAGATCGCCGCCAGTGGCGCTCGTGCCGGCTGCGTCGTGCGCGGTCTGGCGCCAGGGGCAATTCACTCGCCGCAGACCTGGCAGCAAGCCTGGCGCAGCGGCTGTGAAGGGGTGGCTGTCAAAGCTCCGGCCTGGCCGACGCCCAGCCTGCCCGTCAAGCCCCATTGAGGTGGCCCACCCCCATTTCAGTGTCGGTGGGCTTTACAGCGCCTGTTACAAAAAGGACGCGGTTCATAGGAGAAACCATCATTGGCCTGAAGCTTGCTTAAAACTGTTGAATCGCCTGGAGAACAAGATGAATTTCCGTACCGTCATTGCCGGTGTTGCCCTCGCAGCGTCTGCTTTGGTTGCCCATGCCGCACCCGTCCTGATCATGCAGGGTGTTGGTGGCGTGGATCTGAACAACCTGCTCATCGGCCAAACCTTCCAGGTCGAAGTGATCGTCCAAGGCGGTTCGGCCGGCGAGGTGGATGCCGGTGGTTCCGGCGGCGGTGCGTTCACTGCCGATGGCTCGCCCGCGCTGAACCTGACAAACATCGTCATCGGAACCCTGGGTAATGGTGTGGAGTGGAATCTTGACCCGTCGCTGTTCATCATCGATTACACGGCCGTTGCCGCGGGTYCCGGTTTCATCGCCACCAATTCCCAGTGCCTGAATTCCAACCTTCAGAACTACGGCTGCGGCTTCACCAGCGGCCCGCTGAATTTCACAGTGCGTGACCCGAACCGCCTGCCCGAGCCCGCCAGCCTGGCCCTGACCGGTCTTGCATTGCTCGGCCTGGGCGCCATCCGCCGCCGCGCCCAATGAACGTCGCGGCCTCAGCGCCGCACTTCGCTTCCATCCAGGGCCCCACAGTGGGCCCTGATGCTYTCTGCGAGCCGCCRCAGGGCCGGCGTCAGGCGGTGCCGCCCGACCGCCATCCAGTGAAGCGGCGCGGGCTCGCCGAGCCATTCCGGCAGCAGCGCCACCAGCCGCCCGGCCGCCAGGTCGGCGGCCACGTCGAGGCGGCTCTTGTAGGCGATGCCCAGCCCGGCCACGGCCCATTCGCGCACCAGGCCGCCGTCGTCCACGGTGCGGTCCCCACTGACCTCGACCGCGCAAGCCTCACCATCGGGTGACGTGAAGCGCCAGCGGCCGTGCAGGCTGTCGCCGAGCACCCAGCGCAGGCAGTTGTGGCCACGCAGGTCAGCGGGCGTCGCCGGTTGCCCGTGGCGAGCGACATAGGCCGGGCTGGCGCACAGCACGCGACGGTTGTCCGGCGCCAAGGGCAGGGCGATGAGACTGGAGTCCGGCGGCTCGCCATAGCGCACGGCGTAGTCGACGGGCTCCTGCACAAGATCGGCCACCCGGTCGCTGAGTCGCAACTCCAGTTGCAACGCCGAGCTGCCATCGCTGGCAATGAAATCCTCGATCCAGTGCCAAAGATGCTGGCGCCCGATGTCGCTGGGCAGGCTCACCCGCAGGCGGCCGCTGAGGGGCTGGTCCTCGGCCGTGATGCCCCGCAGCGCGGCTTGGCCACCCTCCCATGCCGCCAACAGCTGCCGTGCATGCGGCAGCCATTGCTCGCCCGCTTCGGTCAGGCGCAGCCGGCGCGTCGAGCGCTCGAACAGCCGCACGCCCAGCTCACGCTCCAGCCTTGCAATGGTGGCGCTGGCCTGCACGGGGCCGAGGTCCAGGCGTCGCGCGGCCGCCGAGAAACTGCCGGCCTCGGCGGCGCAGACAAAGAGCTGCAGCGGTGAAAAGCGATCCATCTTCATTTTTGTGATGAAACTGATTCGCAGATCCTAGTCTTTCTCATTTGAATGCCGCCAGCCACCATGACGGCCATCGTTGATTCGTCTCAGAAAGGACGCCCCATGAAAGCCGTCGGCTATCTGCAATCGCTGCCCATCGATCACCCGGAATCCCTGGTCGATCTCGAACTGCCCGCGCCGGCGCCCGGCCCGCTGGACCTGCTGGTTCGCGTCGCGGCCGTGTCGGTCAACCCCGTCGACACCAAGGTGCGACGCAACCGCGCGCCCACGGCATTCCAGCCCGAGGTCCTCGGCTGGGACGCCGTGGGCACCGTGGAGGCGCTGGGCAAGGACGTCGTTGGCTTTGCCATCGGTGACCGCGTCTACTACGCCGGCGCCATCAATCGCCCCGGCTCCAATGCCGAGTTGCAGGTCGTCGACCACCGCATCGCGGCGCTGGCGCCAAAAAGCCTCACCGATGCCGAGGCCGCCGCCTTGCCGCTGACCGCCATCACGGCCTGGGAGCTGTTGTTCGACCGCCTCGGCGTGCCTGAGGGCGGCGGCGCGGGCCAGAGCCTGCTGGTCACCGGCGCGGCCGGAGGCGTCGGTTCCATCCTCGTGCAGCTCGCCCGTGAGCTGACCCAGTTGCGCGTCATCGGCACAGCCAGCCGGCCCGAAACGCAGGACTGGGTGAAGCAACTCGGCGCCCATATCGTCATCGACCACAGCCAGCCATTGCGGCCGCAACTGGTGGCCGCCGGCGTCGCAGAGGTCGAGTTCATCGCCAGCCTCACCCATACCGAGCAGCACTGGGACGCCCTCATCGATGCCGCCGCGCCCCAGGGCCGTCTGGGCCTCATCGACGACCTCTCGGGCCCCATCGATGTGATGACGCTCAAGCGCAAGGCCCTGTCCCTGCACTGGGAAATGATGTTCACGCGACCGATGTTCGGCACGGCGGACGTCGCGGAGCAGGGCCGCCTGCTGGCGCGCATCGCCGCCCTGGTCGACGCGGGTCGTGTGCGCACCACGGTCAGCGAGCAGCTGCGCCCGATCAATGCGGCGAACCTGCGGCGGGCGCATGAACTCGTCGAATCGGGCCGCATGCGCGGCAAGATCGTCCTCAGCGGCTTCTGAGCCGCGTCGGACAGCGGCGGGCCCGCGCTGCGCCCTTGTCTGACGCCCGACCCCTGCCAGCCTGCCTAGGCTGGGGACATTGCGATCTTGACGCGGAACTGGTCGAAAGCCCATGTCCACTCGTCGCTTGGACGTTTCTGCACCCGTCGTTATCGCCACGGCTGCCTGGTCCATCCCGGCCAAGGTGGCGGCGGCCTTTCCGGCGGAGGGCTCGCAGCTAGAGCGTTATGCCGCCGTCATGAACGGCGTCGAGATCAATTCCTCCTTTTACCGCCCGCATCGGCCGCAGACTTATGAGCGCTGGGCCGCCAGCACACCCGAGCACTTCCGCTTCGCCGTCAAGCTCCCGAAGCAGATCTCGCATGAGGCGCGGCTCGAAGGCGTGCAGGAACTGCTGGTGCGCTTTGCCGGCGAAGCCGGTGCCCTGGGCCAGAAATGGGCCGTGCTGCTCGTGCAGTTGCCGCCATCCCTGCATTTCGACGCCGGCGTGGCCGACCGCTTCTTCAAGCAAGTGCATGCGGTGTTCGGTGGCGGCGTCGTCTGCGAGCCGCGCCATCTGAGCTGGTTCTCACTCGAGGCAGAGAAGTTGCTGCGCGATCACGAGGTGGCGCGTGCTGCGGTCGACCCGGCCAAGTGGCCGGGTTCCCACGAGCCCGGCGGCTGGCCAGGCCTGCACTACTTCCGCTGGCATGGCTCGCCGCGCATCTACTGGTCACCCTATGAAGAGGCCTGGTTGCAGGAGCGCGCCGAGTTGCTGCCGCGAGACGTGCCCTGCTGGTGCGTCTTCGACAACACAGCGTCCGGTGCGGCGCTGCAGGATGCACTGCGGCTTCAGGCCCTGCTGTGAACCCGGCTCACCACTTGCAGCCCTTGCCGCGCGCCGCGTCCACGGCCAGTGGCAGGGCGGCCAGGATGCCGGCGTTCGCGTAGGCCTTGCGACAGTCCTTGTTGGCGGCATCTTCGATGGACTGCTCGAGCTTGGACTTGCGCTCCGGTGGCTGCGGCAGCATGTCGACCAGGCCCGGGCCGCGGCGGGCGGCAATGTCACCGCGCGGCAGTGACAGGTTCAGCGGCGCGCGCGGTGCGCTGGCCGCGGCCGACGGCGGCATGGGCAGGTCGGGGCCCAGGCGTGAGCCGGCATCGGGCGAGCCTGCCGCAGCTTTGGGTGCGGCATAAGGGCTGGCGTTGGGATCGCCTTTCGCCGGGCCGGCCGGGGCGTTGACCTCGCCGGGCACGTTGCCTGACAGCTCGTTCAGCGCCGACGCGCCAGGTGCGGCCGCGGCGGTTCGCGGGGTGGCGGTGCTTTGCAGCGGCGTGACTGCAGCACCGCCATCGGCCGACTCCAGGCGGCGCACCGGTGCCGGCAGGTCCTGGCTGTTCAGCGCCGGCGCCGTGGTCGTGGCGGCTGCCGCTGGTGCGCGCAGTTCGCTGGAGCGCGTCAGCGGCGTGACGGCGCCGCCTTCGGCTGTCGGCGCCTCCAGCCGCTGTACGGCGGAGGGCAGGGCGGTGCTCGGTTCAGGCTGGGCGACGGTGCTGGGCGGCGCGGCACGCAGCTCGGCGGCGCGTGGCGGTGCCCGGCTCACACCCGCCTCGGCTGACGCCTCGAGGCGGCGCACCGGGGCCGGCAGTTCGACACTCGGCGTGGCGGTGGCGGCCGGCGCAGGCGCAGCACGCAGCTCAGCCGGGCGGGGCAAGGCGGGCGCGGGTGCGGCGGGTGCAGCCTCCAGGCGGCGCACCGCCGAGGGCAGATCGGCAGGCAGGGTGGGCAGTTCGGTCGGGCGGCTCGGCGCACGCAGGCTGGTGGCGGAGGGCAATGGCGCCACGGCAGCCTCGGGCCTGGCTTCCAGGCGGCCAACGGCGGCGGGCAGTTCCACCGAGGGCGTTTGCAGCGGCGCGGTGCGCGGCGGTGCACTGAGGTTCTCGCGCTCCACGGGTTTGAAGCCTTCGGGCAGCTCCAGCGTCGCCGCGCTTGGCGGTGCGGGCGAGGGCTCCTCGGTACGGGCGGCTTCGGGTGGCACTTCCTGYGGGTTCGTGCGGCCCAGCCTGGCGGCGCCAGCTTCGGTAACGGCGGGCGTTGGCACACGCTGTCCGCCGGAGTCGGCCGTGCTGCTGTCGTTCGGCGGCGCGCCGGCTTCACTGCCGCTGCGGCCCAGCAGCTTGACGGTCAGGCTGCCCCAGACACCCTGGCCCGGCGCGGCCGTGCCGCTGGCGTTGCCGAAGACGAGCACCAGCCAGACGTGCAGCAGCACCGCCAGCAGCAGGCAGCGCTGCAGCTGCTTGGGGTCGGGCGGCAAACGGCGGGGAAGGGCGACGGCGGCAGTCACTGCGGGCGCATTTTGGCCCGACGCCGCGCCCGGGTTGTTACCAGCTCCGTCGATCAGAAGATGGTTTGCGCGAAGGTGTCACGCCCGGCGGCCTTGGCGCGGTACAGGGCCCGGTCAGCGCGCTCGAGAAGGTCGTCGGCACCGTCGCCCACGCCGCCCCAGCAGGCCATGCCGACGCTGGTCGTCACGAGGATCTCGCCGCCGGCGGGCAGTGGCATCGGCGGGCGGATGGCATCGACGAGCTTGGCCGCCACGTGCGACGCCTCGGCATCGCTCAGCAGGCCTTCCAGGATGACGACGAACTCGTCGCCGGCCAGGCGCGCCGCGGTGTCGGTGCTGCGCACGGCGCCGCGGATGCGCGTGGCAAATTCCTTGAGCACGGCATCACCGGCGGCATGGCCATGGCCGTCGTTGATGCGCTTGAAGTGGTCGATGTCCATGAAGATCAAGGCCAGGGCCTTCTGGCCGCGGCGGGCGCGCGCCAGCGCCAGGGCCAGCCTTTCCTCGAACTCGCGGCGGTTGGGCAGGCGGGTCAGCGGATCGATGCGGGCCAGTTCATGCAACCGGCGCTCGATGTCCTTGGTGGCCGTGATGTCGGTGGACAGGGTGTAGACGCCGGCGACGTTGCCGTCGGCGCGCCGGTCGGGGATGTAGACGGTGTGAAGGTACCGGGTCAGGCCCAGGGCCTGGGACGCGACCTCAAATTCAACGCGTTCGCCGCGCAGCGCCTGCTCCAGGGCCGGCTGGCGCTGGGCATAGAGCTCGGGACCGATCAGCGCTTTCAGGTGGCTGCCGACGGCCAGTTCGGGGGCCACGCCCATCCATTCCTCGAAGGTCTTGTTGACGAAGGTCAGGCGTTGGTTGCGGTCGATATAGGAGATCAGCACCGGCAGGTTGTCGGCGATGGCCTTGAGGTGGGCCTGGGCGTCGCCGAGACGCTGGGCGGCGAGCTTGCGGTCGGTGATGTCGAAGGTCACCGCGAAGACGCCGACGACCTGGCCGTCGGGGTCGAACTCCGGCACATAGGTCTGCTGGTATTGGCGGGCCTGGCCGTCACTGGGGCCGGTCTCGGATTCGAAGACGACGGTCTGGCCCGCCATGGCCTTGGCCAGCCAGGGGCGCACCTGCGCGACGTAGTCCGCGTCACGCACTTCGTCAATGCGCCGGCCGAGCAGTTGCTCGGGATCGAGTTTGAGCAGGGTCTCGAACTGGCGGTTGGCGAACAGATAGCGGCCGTCGGCATCCAGGTGGGAGATCAGGGCCGGCAGGTTGTCCGTGATGGAGCGCAGGCGCCGCTCGCTGCGCTCCTGCTTCAACTGGGCACTGCGCAGGGCCGTGATGTCGAAGGTCATCAGATAGAAGCCGCTGACGGCATCGGTCTGCGCGTCGCGCATCGGCACGAGGTGGATCTGGAAATAGCCAGTGCCATCGCGCCAGGGTAGCGAGCCCTCGAAAGTCTGGCGCTGGCCTTGCAGCACGGCCTTCACATGGGGCTCGTGCAGGGCATAGCTGGCCTCGCCCAGGCCGTCGCGCATGGGCAGGCCGATGGCCTTGTCGCGGTCGACGTTGTGGATCTTGAGCGCCAGGTCATTGGCAAAGATGCAATGCTCCTCGGCATCGAAGACGCCGACGATGGCCGGGATGGCGTTGGTCACGTCGCGCATGCGCTGCTCGCTGGCGGCGAGTTGGCGGGCAGCGGCCTTGCGCTGGCTGACGTCGCGCACGAAGGCATGCGCGGCGTAGCCGTCGCCTGCCGCCATGGCGGCAACGGACAGCTCCACGTCCAGCAGCCGGCCGTCGCGGTGCTGGGCCACGAGCTCGACACGCTGGTTGACGACGCGGCCCTGGCCGGTGTGCCGGAAACGCGCCATGCCGGCCTCGTGGGCGGCGCGTGACTCAGGCGGGATGATGAGTTCGGCAACGCGCTGGCCCCTCGCCTCGGCCTCGGTGTAGCCGAACAGGCGTTCAGCCTGCAGGTTCCAGTCGGTGATGAGGCCTTCGCTGTCCAGGCCGATGAAGGCGTCGCTCGAGTTGTCGAGGATGGCGCGGCAGCGCGCCTGCTCGCCGGCCAACTGCTTCACCAGGGGCCTCACGTGCTGCCTGAGCACCCAGGTGCCTATCAAAGTCAGCACCGTCAGCAGCAGGGCCAGCCAGCCCAGGCGCTGGCGGATGACGGCGAAGACGGCGTCGATGTCGGCCTTGACGACCATGGCTAGGCCGGTGCGCCCGAGCGGCACATAGGCCGCGACGACCGGCACGCCGCGCAGGTCTGGCGTTAGCGTGACGCCCGTCTCGCCGAGCAGGGCGCGGTTGATCGGCAGGTTGACGTTGCCGCTCGCGTCGAACATCGGGATGGTGAAGGCCTTCGGGTAGAGCTTGGACGGCACACAGGACGCGACCTTGTCGATGCGGTTGCAGATCAGCACGTCGGAGGAGGCGTCGGTATCGCGGATGCGCATGACCAGGCGGTCCATCAATGCCAGGCGCTGCTCGCTCTGGAAGCGGCCCACCACCTCGCCCTTGTCCATGACCGGAACGTCGATCGCAAGCAGGAAACCGCTGGTCCAGGCGAGACGACCCGTGGCGGCGTAGTCGGACGCCAGCGCCAGCGACGGCGTGCCGGCCTGGGCCGCGAAGGCGCCTGCCTCGGCCAGCGGCGCGCCGGTGGCGTCGACGAAGCGCGCCGCGGTGACGCCGGCCGTCAGCAGGCTGCGTGTGATGTTGCCCAGGCGCTCGCGCCGGGCGGTGTCGGCCGGGCTGCTGGCCAGCGCCGCGAGTTGCTCGATGACGATGGGGCGGGTGGCGATGGTCTGTGCGAGCCAGACGCCGCCGTCGACGGCGCTGACCAGTGCCTCGGCGGTGAGCACTGCCGTGGAGCGCACATCTTCCTTGCGCGTGTGCTCGAATTCCGATTCCAGCGCTGCGAAGCCGCCCGCACCGGCCGCCACGGCGACCAGGGCCAGCACGGCCAGCGAGCGCCGCGTGATGCGCTGCTCATGCAGGTCGATGCGCTCACGCAGGTCGCTCCAGCTCAGGCGCAATTCCCAGATCGACAGGGCCAGCAGCGCCAGGCCAGCGGCCGTCGGCAGCGTCAGGCGGTTGTATGAACCCCAGTGG
>NZ_JBFUMO010000077.1:0-16284 GCF_054049355.1 Roseateles sp. P5_E11
GCATCGTGCGGCACCGGCAGATACAGGCTGATCGTCGTGCCAAGGCCGGCCGTGCTGTCCAGCGCGACGGCGCCCTGTGACTGCTTGACGAAGCCATAGACGGCACTCAGCCCCAGGCCCGTGCCGCGGCCGGCCTGTTTGGTCGTGAAGAAGGGCTCGAAGGCACGCTCCTTGACAGCCTCAGGCATGCCTGTGCCGGTGTCGGTGACGGCGATGCGGACGAACCGGCCTTCGCCGAGCTCGTCCTGCAGGCCCGTCGGCAGCATGCCCGCGGCCGCCGCGGAAAAACGCAGATCGCCGCCGTCGAGCATCGCGTCGCGCGCATTGATCGCGATGTTGAGCAGGGCAGCTTCCAACTGGCCCGCGTCGGCCAGCGCCAGGGGGCAGTCCGGCGCGACATCGACGCTGATGCGGATGCGCTGGTCCAATGTGCGGCGCAGCATGTCCGACAGCGGGTGCAGCAGGCCATGCACGTCGACCGCGCTGGGCTGCAGCACCTGGCGGCGCGAGAAGGCCAGCAGCTTGCCGGTCAGCTCCGCGCCGCGCTTGGATGCGCGCATCGCGGCGCTCACCAGTTGCAGGGCGCCACCGTCCTGCGCCAGTGCCGGCAGCTCCTCCAGCACCTGCAGATTGCCTTGGATGACGGTCAGCAGGTTGTTGAAGTCGTGGGCAATGCCGCCCGTCAGCTGGCCAACACTTTCGAGGCGCTGGGCATGGCTCAGCGCCTCCTCGGTCTGCGCCCGCTGCAGGCAGGTGACCAGCAGATTGGCCAGTGACTCAAGGAAGCGCTGTTCATCGTCGCCGAACCGCTTCGACTGGCGGGAACGAACCTTCAAGGCGCCAATGACGCGGCCGCGGTCCAGCAGCGGCACCGCCAATGCGCTGACCAACCCTGCCGCGAGATAGTCGGGGGGCACCGCATAGCGTTGTTCTGCGCGGAAATCCTCGATCACGACCGATTGCCCCTGGCTCAGCACGACGCCCAGCGGCGTGTCGCCGCGATTGGGCACGATGCAACCCAGTGACTCGCCGGCGATCAGGCCCACGCCCCCGGCGACGCGCAGTTCAAGCCGGTTGCTTTCCAGCAGGAACACCAGCGCCATCTCGACTTCCAGCGCCTCGGCGGCGATGGCCGGTACCTGCTGCAACAGCTGCTGCGGATCGCGTGCGTCGACGGCCAGGCGGCCCAGCTGCGCCAGATGCTCGCTGTAGCGCGCCCGCTGCAACGCCTGTTTGACGCGCGGATAGCCGCCGATGCCGCGGATCGCGGCAACCACGAAGGGCAGGCCGTGGTCTTGCAAAGGGCTCAGCGCGATTTCCACCATCACCTCGCTGCCGTCGCGCCGCCGGGCTACCAGCTCCATCTGCGTGCCCATCGGCCGAGCGCGCGGCGCGTGACCGTAGGCCTGCCGGTATGACGCGTGGCGAGGGCGAATGCTGTCGGGCACCAGTTCGTCCACGCTCGTGCCGACGAGCTCCTCCATCGAGTACCCCAGCAGCGCCGCCGCCGCGGGGTTGGCTCGGGCGATCAGGCCTGCGGCGTCCACCAGCAGCAGGGCGTCCGGATAGGCGGAAAACAGCGAGCGGTAGACGGTCAGGTCATCGACGGGCTGCGGCGTCGGCTGGTTGGCGGGAGGCGTTCCAACCATCAGGTTTTCGCCCGTGCGGAGCCGATGGGCGGAACGAAGATGTAGCCGGCGCCGCGGACCGACTTGATGATCTGTGGATTCTCCGCATCGACTTCCAGCTTCTTGCGCAGGCGTCCGATCTGCACGTCGATCGTGCGGTCAAAGGGCGCAGCTTCGCGACCCCGCGTCTGTTCAAGCAGAAAGTCGCGGGACAGCACGCGACCCGCATGCTGGGCCAGGGCCGCGAGGAGGGAGAACTCGCCGCTGGTGAGCCGCACCTCTGCGCCGTTCGGATCGTCAAGGCGCCGGGCGCCCAGGTCGAGCTGCCAGCCGAGAAATGTCAGGTGCTCGCCACCCGAGGCACTGGCCGCCTGCCGGGGCGCCTGCCCGCTGGCCGGCTGGCCGGAGGCCAACGGGTGCGGCTCCATGCGCCGCAACACGGCCTTGATGCGCGCGACCAGCTCGCGCAGGTCGAAAGGCTTGGTGACGTAGTCATCGGCGCCGACTTCCAGGCCCACGACCTTGTCGACCGAGTCCCCGCGGCCGGTGATGATGACCAGGCCGCAGCGCCAGTGCTCGCGCAGCTGCCGTGCGATGGCGAAGCCGTCCTCTCCGGGCAGGCCCAGATCCAGCAGGACCAGCTCGGGCGGATCGCTGGCCATCAGCTCCATCAGCGCACGGCCCGAATGCAATTGCGTCGTGCGAAAGCCGTGCCCAGGCAGATAGCGGCCGAGCAGCTCGGTGATCGCTGTTTCGTCATCGACAACGGCAATATGCTGAAGCGTCACAGCGTCGGCGCACCTGAAGCGTTATGGGGATGGCAAGGATTCTGGCACCGATCGGTGCCACGAAATCATTGTGCAAGGCCGCTGGCGCCCCGCGACCCCTCGCCCGGCTAGCGCCCGCTCAGCACGCGCGCAGGCAGCATGACGATGGCACGCAGCAGCCCGAAGGCGCCGTCGACGGCGATGCCCAGCAACCTGAAGGGCAGCGTGATCAGCCAGACCAGCGGCCACAGCAGCAGCGCCAGGATGGCCAGCGGCCAGCAGATCACGAACAGGATGCACCAGAGCAGGAAGCTGAACATCGCGGACTC
Organism: Roseateles sp. P5_E11; assembly: GCF_054049355.1. Taxonomy (NCBI): domain Bacteria; kingdom Pseudomonadati; phylum Pseudomonadota; class Betaproteobacteria; order Burkholderiales; family Sphaerotilaceae; genus Roseateles; species Roseateles sp. P5_E11. The sequence goes on from NZ_JBFUMO010000077.1 coordinate 2,725, forward strand.
CTTCTTACTTGACCGGCTGACTGATGCCGGGCTTCAGGTATTTATCCAAGAACTCGACCATGCGGCGGTTGGCCTCCAGCGTGTTCTTCTTCTTGGAGAAGCCGTGGCCCTCGTCGTCGAACACGAGATAGTCCACCGGCACATTGTTCTTCTTGACCGCCGCGACGATGTCGTCGCTCTCGGGCTTGATGACGCGCGGGTCGTTGGCGCCCTGGATGACCATCAGCGGCTTCTTGATCTCGCTGGCATGGAAGAGCGGTGACGTGGCCATCAGGCGCTCACGGTCCTTCACCGGGTCGCCCACCTCCTGATAGAGCGCCAGGCGGAAGCTCTCCCAATAGGGCGGAATGCTTTCCAGCGTGCGGATCCAGTTGGCGACGCCGAAGATGTCGATGCCGACCTTGAAGGCCTCGGGGCGGAAGGCCATGGCCGACAGCACCATATAGCCGCCATAGCTGCCGCCGACGATGCCGATGCGCTCGGGGTCGATGACGCCGGTGCCGGCCAGGAAGGTCTTGGCCTCGATGCAGTCCCACAGCGGCTCGCGGCCATGCTTGCCGTCGTCAGCCGTGAAGAAGCTCTTGCCATAGCCCGAGCTGCCGCGGTTGTTGATGCCCAGCACGGCATAGCCGTTGTTGACAAAGTACTGCATCAGCGCCGAGTAGCCGCGCTTGGTCTGGCCGCCGGGGCCGCCATGCACCCAGACGATGGCCGGCACCTTGTGGGTTGGCGAGGCTTCCTTGGGCAGCATGTAGACCGACGGGACGACCATGCCGTCGAAGCTCTTGAAGCGGGCGATGGAGGCGTCCACCAGCTCGGCCGGGTCGATGTCCTTGGACAGGCTCTGCGTCAGCTGCTTCGGCGCGGCGTTGGAGCCGACCTCGGCGACGAACAGGTTGTTGGGCGAGCGGTCGCCGTTCACGTAGAAGGCCATGCGCTTGCCGCTGCGGGAGAAGGTCACGCCGCGCACGTCGCCGCCGGGTAGCTGGGGCAGCGCCATCGGCTTTCCGTCGCGGTACAGGCGCAGCGCGATGCTGGCGTCGGCATTGATGCCGGTGATGCGGTAGCGGCCGTCCTTGGAGAAGGCCGTGTAGTCCACGTCCCAATCGGCCTTCTCGATCTCGCGGGTCGCGCCGCTGGCCAGGTCGTAGCCGATGACGCGGGTGAACTCGCCGCCGTCGTTGCTGGTCATCAGCAGCTCGCGGCTGTCGGGCGTGAAGTCCTGCGGCGTGTAGTTGGCCACGCCCTGGTGCTTGGTGATGTGCTTGACCTCGCCACTCTTCAGGTCGACCAGGTGCACGTCGGAGTCGGCCGTCGTGTTGATCTTGCCCACCGCCAGCCAGCGGCCGTCGCGGCTGATGTCGCTCAACTCCCAGCCGGCCTCGTTCTTGAAGACCAGCGTGCGGGCGTAGGTCTTGGCATCAAAGCGGTAGAGGTCGAAGAAGCGCGGATCGCGCTCGTTGGTCGTCACGTAGAAGGCCGTGTCGTCGCCGCTCCAGCCGGCGAACGAAGCCTTGAGCTTGTCGCCCGGCGTCAGGTCCTTCTCGCTGCCGTCGAGCTCACGCACATAGAGATGGTTGAGCTCGTTGCCGGCCTGGTCGCGGGTGTAGAGGAAGCGGTCATCGCCCGGGAAGAAGCCCACCGCGTAGTGACTGTCGGTCTTGGAATTCGTCAGCTGGACCGGCTTGCCGCCGCCCACCGGCATCGCATAGACGTTGAAGATGCCCGTCTCGTTGCTGTGGAAGAGGATGCGGCTCTCGTCGGCCGAGAAGCTGGCGCCACCGATGTTCACGGTGGCCATGAACTGCTCGATGGTGTAGCGCTTGGCGGGCTTGGGCGCCTTGGCGACAGCGGCCGGCTTGTCGGCGGCAACAGCGGCCGGCTTGTCGGCGGCAACAGCGGCCTGGGACGCGCCAGCCAGCAAGGCCAGGGAAGCGACGAGGGTCAGCAGGGGTCGGCTCATGGAGTCTCCGTTGAAATGAGTGGGCAGACTCTAGCCAGCCGCCCCGCCGTCCCCCATCAGGGTTGTGACGAAGCGGCGGAATCGGGGGACAGGCGGTTCAAGGCGACGCTGGGCCGTTCCCGAGTCGCCTTGACCCCCTCGGGGGGCGGGCGGGCTTCAGGCCAGCCCTGGGGGCACCATCAAATGCGCTGCTGGCCTGCAACGTAGCAGGCCGCGAGGTTGCGCTCGTCGGCCAGCGTCATCCACGCAAAGACACGCTCGTGCAGCTCGCGCGCCACCGCGTCGCGCGCCTCGGCGACCGGGCCTTGCGCCCAGTCCCACACGCAGATGTCGGCCGTCTGCCCCACCGACAGGCCGCCGATCTCGCCCCCCAGCTGCAGCGCCTCGGCCGCGCCCCGCGTGGCGGCATGCAGGGCCACCCAGGCGGTCATGCGCTCGCCGCGCAGGGCCTGCACCTTGTAGGCATCGAGCATGTTGCGGGGCAGGCTGAGCGTCGTACCACCGCCGACGTCCGAAGCCAGGCTGATGTTGAAAGCGGCACCCGGCCAGTCGAACAGGCCGCTGCCCAGGAATAGATTGCTCGACGGGCAATGCGCCACCTGGGCGCCACGGTCAGCGATGACGACGCGGTCGCGCGGGTCCAGATAAATGCCATGGGCCAGCACCGAGCGCTCGTGCACGAGGCCGACGCGCTCATACACATCCAGGTAGCTGCGCGCATCCGGGAACAGCTCCGCCACCCAGGCGACCTCGGCGCGGTTCTCGGCGACGTGGGTCTGCATATAGAGGCTGGCATCGGCGCGGCACAGCGCGCCGGCCATTGCCAGTTGCTCGGGCGTGCTGGTCGGCGCAAAGCGCACCGTCACGGCGTACGCCAGCCGGTCGCGGCCATGGAAGCGGGCGATGAGGTCGACGCAATCCTTCTCGGCCTGAACGACGTCGTCCCGCAGCCCGTCCGGCGCATGGCGGTCCATCAACACCTTGCCGGTGATGAGGCGCATGCCGCGTGCCGCGGCGCTGTCGAACAGGGCCTCGGCCGATACCTTGTGCACGGTCGGGAAGACGACGGCCGAGGTCGTGCCGCTGGCCAGCAGCGCATCCAGGAAGACCTCGGCCCCTGCGCGGCTGCGCGCCGGGTCGGCAAAGGTGCATTCGCTGGGGAAGGTGTAGCGCTTGAGCCAGTCCAGCAGCTCGGTGCCGTAGGAGCCGATGACCTCCAGCTGCGGGCAGTGGACGTGGGTGTCGATGAACCCCGGCAGCACCAGCTTGCCGGCATGGTCCTTGCGCGCCCAACCGGCATCCGGCTCGGCGGCCTGCCTCCCGACGATGCGGCCGTCCTCGATCAGCAGCCAGTGGTCGCGGTCAAAGCGCACCGCCGGTGGCTCGGTTTCGCCCCAGCGTGGTGCGGCCGTGAAATCCAGCAGATCGCCCCGCAGGGCCCATCGGCGTGGACTGTCGACGAATTTTTCCTGGTTAGTAAAACTCATATGGCAATTCTGAGGCAACGCTCGACAATCGAGGCCAGCATGAATACCCGACCCATCCGTTTTTTCCACCGCGGCGAGGTCGTCGAGGTCCAGAACCTGCCTCCGACGACCACCGTGCTGCAATACCTGCGCGAGCATGCCGGCTGTACCGGCACCAAGGAAGGCTGTGCCGAGGGCGACTGCGGCGCCTGCACCGTCATCCAGGGCGAGCTGGGTGCCGACGGCCAGCTGGAACTGCGCAACGTCAACGCCTGCACCCAGTTCCTGCCGACGCTCGACGGCCGCGCGCTGCTGACGGTGGAAGACCTGGGCGGCCCGCAGCGGCTCAACCCCGCCCAGCAGGCCATGGTGGACTGCCATGGCTCCCAGTGCGGCTTCTGCACCCCCGGCTTCGTCATGAGCCTGACGGCTTGTTATGAAACCCACCAAGCCGCCGGCACCAAGCCCACCCGCCAGCAACTGGCCGATGCGCTGGCCGGCAACCTCTGCCGCTGCACGGGCTACCGGCCCATCCTGGATGCCGGCGAACAGATGTTCGACGCGCCCGCCCGCTGCCTGGACCGTGCGCCCATCGCTGAGGCTCTGCAGACCCTGGCCGCCGACGAGCCGCTGGACTATGGCCACGCCGGCGCCCGCTTCCATGCACCGCAAAGCATCCACGACCTGGCCCTGCTGCGCGAGACCTATCCGCAGGCGACGCTGCTGGCCGGGTCGACCGACGTGGGCCTGTGGGTGAACAAGCAGTTCCGCGACCTGGGGGACGTCATCTACACCGGCCGTGTCGCGGCGCTGCGCGAGATCCGCAACGACGGTACCGGCCTGTGGATCGGTGCCGCCGCTTCGCTGGAAGACAGCTGGGCCGTGCTGACCGCCGCCGTGCCCCGCCTGCGTGAACTGTGGCTGCGCTTCGCGTCGCCGCCGGTGCGCCATGCCGGCACGCTGGGCGGCAACATCGCCAATGGCTCGCCCATCGGCGACGGTGCGCCGGCCCTGATCGCCCTGGGCGCCGACATCATCCTGCGCCGCGGCTCGCAGCAGCGCCGCCTCAAACTGCAGGACTTCTATCTCGACTACATGAAGAAGGACCTGCAGCCCGGCGAATTCGTCGAGGCACTGCATGTCCCCCTGCCCTCGCCCGACTGGCGCTTCAGCGCGCACAAGATCGCCAAGCGCCATGACAGCGACATCTCGGCCGTCTGCGCCGTGCTGGCGATCAGGCTGGATGCCGGCGCCGTGCAGGAGGCGCGCTTCGCGTTCGGTGGCATGGCCGCCATCGTCAAGCGCGCCGCCGCGGCGGAAGCCGCCGTCGTCGGCCAGCCCTGGAGCGAAGCCACTGCCAAGGCTGCAGCCGCCGCGCTGCCGCAGGACTTCAAGCCCATGACCGACATGCGCGCCAGCGCTGACTACCGGCTCAAGGTGGCGCAGAACCTTTTCATCAAGCTGTGGCTGGAAACCGTCGGCGCTGTGCCTGTCGGCGTCTGGCCGTCCATGCAAGAGGTGCTGGCATGAACAAGCCCGAAACCCTGTACCTCGCACAGCCCGTCGTCGGCAAGTCGCTGCCGCACGAGTCGGCGCATCTGCACGTCAGCGGCGCCGCGCCCTACATCGACGACCTGCCCGAGCCCGCCGGCACGCTGCACGCGGCGCTGGGCCTGTCGCCGATCGCGCACGGCAAGCTGCTGAGCGTCGACCTGGAGCGCGTCCGGCAGATGCCCGGCGTCGTCGCCGTGCTCAGCGCAGCCGATATTGCCGGTGAGAACAACTGCGGGCCGCTGCTGCATGACGACCCCATCCTGGCGGCGGACGAGCTGCGCTATGTGGGCCAGCCGGTGTTCGCCGTCATCGCGACCCACCGCGAACTGGCGCGCCGCGCGGCGGGGCTGGCCAGACAGGTCATCCAGGCCGAGCCGCTGCCGCCGCTGCTGACGGCACTGCAAGCGCATGCCGCCGGCCAGTACGTGCTGGCGCCTGCGCACCTGACGCGCGGCGAGCCGGCCGAACAGCTCGCCAGCGCACCGCACCGGCTGCAGGGAAGCTGGAGCCTGGGCGGCCAGGAGCAGTTCTATCTGGAGGGCCAGATCAGCCTGGCCATGCCGCAGGAGGGCGGCGACGCCTTGCTCGTGCACTGCTCGACCCAACACCCGAGCGAGATGCAGCAGCTCGTGGCGCATTGCCTGGGCTGGCATGCCCATCGTGTCGTCGTGCAATGCCGGCGCATGGGTGGCGGCTTTGGCGGCAAGGAGAGCCAATCCGCTCTCTTCGCCTGCGTCGCGTCCATCGCTGCGCTGAAGCTGAAGAAACCCGTGAAGCTCCGCGTGGACCGCGACGACGATTTCCTCGTCACGGGACGCCGTCATGGCTTCGACTACCGATGGGATGTCGGCTTCGACGCCGACGGTCGCATCCTTGCCGTCGACATCGACCTGATCGCCAACGCCGGGCACAGCGCCGACCTTTCCGCCCCCGTGATGGCCCGCGCGCTCTGCCATTTCGACAACGCCTATTGGCTGCCGCATGTTGCGATGCATGGCTACTGCGCCAAGACCAACACGCAGAGCAACACGGCCTTCCGCGGCTTTGGCGGACCGCAGGGTGCCATTGCCATCGAGATGATCCTGGACGGTGTCGCCCGCCAGCTCGGATTGGACCCGGCCGAGGTGCGCCAGCGCAATTTCTACACCGCCGGCCAGGACATGACGCCCTATGGCCAGCAGGTCGAGGAACTGCACGCCCAACCGCTGACGGCGCAGCTGCTTGCCAGCAGCCGCTACGCCGAACGCCGCGCCGAGATCGCCGCCTTCAACGCCGCCAGCCCGGTGCTGAAAAAGGGCCTGGCCTTCACGCCGGTCAAGTTCGGCATCTCCTTCAACGTGGCCCACCTGAACCAGGCCGGCGCACTGGTGCATGTCTACACCGACGGCTCGGTGCTGGTGAACCACGGCGGCACGGAAATGGGCCAGGGCCTGAACACCAAGGTGGCCCAGGTCGTCGCGCATGAGTTGGGCCTGCCGTTGGCCAGCGTGCGCTGCTCGGCCACCGACACGAGCAAGGTCGCCAACACCTCCGCCACGGCCGCATCCACCGGCAGCGACCTGAACGGCAAGGCCGCGCAGGATGCCGCGCGCAAGATCAAGGGGCGGCTGGCCGCCTTCGCCGCCGAGCGCTTTGGCTGCGCCGCCGAGCTGGTCGCCTTTGATGGCGGCCAGGTCAGCGGCGGCGGCCAAAGCCTGCCCTTTGGCGAACTCGTCGCCGCGGCCTACCTGAAGCGCGTGCAGCTGTGGAGCGACGGCTTCTACGCCACGCCCGGCCTGCACTGGGACCGCAGCAAGCTGCAGGGCCACCCTTTCTATTACTACGCCTGGGGCGGCGCCGTCTGTGAGGCGCTGGTGGACACACTGACCGGCGAAAGCCGCATCACGCGCGCCGACATCTTGCACGACGTGGGCCAGAGCCTGAACCCGGCCATCGACATCGGCCAGATCGAGGGCGGCTTCATCCAGGGCATGGGCTGGCTGACGACGGAGGAGCTGGTCTGGCACCCCACGACGGGTTTGCTGACCACGCACGCGCCCAGCACCTACAAGATCCCGACCGCCAACGATTGCCCGCCGGAACTGCGTGTGGAGCTGTTCGGCGTGGCCAATGCCAGCGAAACCATCCACCGCAGCAAGGCCGTCGGCGAGCCGCCGCTGCTGCTGGGGTTTTCGGCCCTGCTGGCCATCAAGGACGCCTGCGCCGCCTGCGGCCCAGAGAATTGCGATCCGCCGCTGCAGGCGCCGGCCACGGCCGAGGCGGTGCTCAACGCGATCGACGCCGTCCGTTGAAGCTCATCGCCGCCCTCACCGTCCTGCTGGCGCTCGGCAGTTGCGCCACTGCACCGCCGGCGCCCGACATCGTCAGCGTCGACAGCTGGGGCGGCAGTGCAGCCACATCCACGGCAGCGCCGCAGCAGATCACGCACATCACGATCCACCACCAGGGCGAGATCTGGAAGGACGGCGCCGACGTCGAGGCCTACTTGCGCCGGCTGCAGCAGTGGTCGCGCCTGACCAAGCGCTGGGCGGACATCCCCTACCACTACGTCATCGCGCCCGACGGCCGCATCTACGCGGCGCGGCCGCTGGCCCAGGCCGGCGACACCAACACCGAATACGACCCGCGCGGCCACGCCCTCGTCATGCTGGTGGGCAACTTCGAGGAGCAGCAGCCCACGCCGGCCCAGCTCAACGCCGCCGTCGAGCTGACCGCGTGGCTGGTCCGCCAACACCACCTCGGCCTGGACGCCATCGCCAGCCACAAGGACTACAGCCGGCAGACCGTCTGCCCGGGCAAGAATCTGTACGCCTACCTGGAATCCGGCTGGTTCAAGGCCGAGGTGGGCAAGCGCCTCTGATCAGCGGGTTTTCTGCGTGGCCACCACGACGGCTGAGTGCGCGAGCTGACGTCGCGTGCCGTCAGCAGGTGCAGCACATGCGACGTGCGCTGACGGGGTGGCGCCGCTGGGGCGTGCTTCAATCGGCGCACAAAAAGCCGAAACGGGAGAGGACGACGTCATGAAACCATTGCTTTTGACCGCTGCACTGCTGGCGGCAGGCTGCAGCACCGCGTCGCCCCTGCGGCAATCGCAGGAAAGTTTCAACGCGGCTTACGGCGTGGTCGCTGGCAACACCGACACCATCGTCATTTCCAGTTCGCCACCCTATGTGCAGATCACCGTGGTGGACAAGCGGACGTCGGAGGCTCGTACGCGCTGCATCAACGCCTACTCTCTTCTCGGCGCCCTGGGACTTGAGCACGGCCTGCCGGTCGGCGCATACGCGGAAACGCTAAGGCTCGCGCTGACCAACAAGGAGCGGCGTTTCGAATTCACCAAACCGGAGGCCCTGGCCAACCTGGTCATCAGCTACGCCGACGCCGACCTTGAGGTGATGCAGCAACGATTGGCGCCCTACAGCGACGCTGAACTTGCAACAGGATTCGGCGRCCAGGGAACGCTTCAGAGCTTGCTCGACGGCTCGCCTGCAGACCGCCCCCGGGCCTATCGCGACGCTGCGGCCTGTGTCCTGATCGACCGGGGTTTCTCGCCACGAATCGCTGATCGGACCGGAGCGCTGGTGATATACCGCTGACCGCGGCGTCCATCGTCAACGCGCGCGTTGCGTCGCGACCACCACCGCCTGGGTGCGCGAGTTCACGCCCAGCGCCCTCAGCACCGCGGCCACATGGTCCTTCACGGTGTCCACGCTGACACCCAGCTCGCGGGCGATCAGCTTGTTGGACAGGCCTTGCGTAAGCAGATGCAGCACATGCTTCTGGCGCGGCGTCAGCGGCAGCTCCGCCCAGTCGCCTGGCGCGGGGCCAGCCGAGGCCGGTGTGGCTGCAACGGGTTCAGCCGCACGCTTGAGCGGCGGCACATAGGTGCCACCGGCCAGCACCAGGTGCAGGGCCTGGACCAAGGTATTCAGGTCGCTGCGTTCGGGCACATAGCCCATGGCGCCGGCACCCAGAGCCTGCAGGGCCTCCTCGGTGTCGTCGCTGCCGGAGATGACGACGACCGGCAGCAGCAGGTGCTCGCGGTGGATCTGCTGCAGCAGCTCGAAGCCGCCATCGATGCGCAGGTCCAGCAGCACGAGCCGGGGGATGGCCTGGCCCAGCGCGTCGCGCGCGGCGGCGACAGTGTCCACGCCCTGCACCTGCGCCCCGGCGAAATGCTGCTCGATCAGGCCGGTGAGCGCGGCGCGCACCATCGGAAAAGCATCGACCAGCAAAACCTTCATCACCCCTCCTCGTTGAACCGCGGCGGCATGATATTCAACGCAGGGCCGCGGCGAGCAGGGGTTTGGCCCAGGCGGGCACGCTGCGCAGCGGTGCATGGGCAACGACCCGGCCCGACTGCATCTGCAACAGCAGCACGGGCTGGGGCCGGCGGCCGGCGCGCGGGTCGGCCTCGAAGCTGTTGTCATAAAGGCGCAGGCTGGCCAGGTGAGGCATCAGCTTGACGAGATTGCCGCGGCTGGCGTCAAAGCGCTCGCGCACCTTGGCCTCGGGAATGTCGTGCCCACCCGCGGCCACGCGTGCCTGGATGCGGCGCAGGTGCAGTTCAGGCGTGGCAAGGCCGGCGTACCAGACATGCACCTGGGCACCACCCCGTGCGCCGTCCAGCAGCAACTGGGTCATGCTGGTGCCGCCCAGCGTCGTCTCGAAGGCATAGGTCAGGCTTTCGGCCAGCGCCTTCTCCAGGCCGCGTCGGCCCAGCGTCCAGGCCAGGCCATTGGCCTGTTCAGCGGACAGGCTGGGCTGCTGCTCACGCAAGCGCGCGGCGGCGATGTCGGGATTGAAGAACTCGGCCCCGCTGGCCTGGATGGCCGCGCCGCCGAGGGAACTCTTGCCAGCGCCATTGACGCCGGCGAGCACGTAGAGGCGTGCCGGCAATTCAGCAGTCCGTTCCGGACACAGGCACCGGGCCGAGCGCCGGGCCGCTCCCAAGCCGGCCCGTCAGGCGATGTGCTTGCCGGTCAATCCGGCAAGCATCGCCGTCCCCGCGGGGGACCGACCAGGTTGGCCCGCGTCCAGCGAGGCCAAACTGGGCGAGGGGCCGTCTCATTCAGGCGGCCTTGCGAACGGGTTTGCGCGGCTTGGCGGCCTTCACGGCCACGGCGCCGATGGCCTCGGGCGTCATCGCGAAGGCATCGGCCAGCGCTTCGCCCTGGTCCTGCATGCGCGCCAGCATCGCGTCGAACTCGCCGCCTAATGCACCCAGATCGGGCTCGGCGGCACGCTGCATTTCGCGGTRGCGCTCGACCGACATCAGCACGAAGGCGGGCTGGTCATGCTTGGTGATCAGCACCGCGCCATGGGCCGCGACCGTGCGGCCGACTTTCTGGATACCCGCCACGAGCTGGGTGGCCGACACGCTGGGCAGCTGGTCGGCCAGGGCTTGTTCGAGGACTGCAGACATGATGAGGCTCCCGACTGGCATGGCCGCATTTTGCCTATTTTGGGGAAAATAGGAAATTTAGGGGATTGCGGGAGGCCGAAAATCAGTGCGCTTCTTCCCAGTTCGCGCCAACACCCACCTCGGCCAGCAGCGGCACCTTGAACTCGGCCACGCCGGCCATCRGGCGTGGCACCTCGGTGCGCATCCAGTCCAGTTCGACCTCGGGCACCTCGAAAACCAGTTCGTCGTGCACCTGCATGATGATCCTGGACTGCTTGCCGGCACTGTCCAGTTCCGCCTGCACGGCCAGCATGGCCAGCTTGATCAGGTCGGCCGCCGTGCCCTGCATGGGCGCGTTGATGGCCTGGCGCTCGGCACCGGCGCGGCGCGGGCCATTGCCGCCGCGGATCTCGGGCAGGTAGATGCGCCGGCCGAACAGCGTCGACACATAGCCGAGTTCGGCTGCGCTCGCCTTGGTCTCGTCCATGTACTTCTTGACGCCGGCAAAGCGGGTGAAATAGCGCTCGATGTAGTCCTTGGCCGCTTTCTGCTCGATGCCCAGCGCCGAGGCCAGGCCGAAGGCGCCCATGCCGTAGATGAGACCGAAGTTGATGGTCTTGGCGTAGCGGCGCTGCTCACTGGATACGTCGCCCAGCGCGACGCCGAACACCTCGCTGGCCGTCGCCTTGTGCACGTCCTGCCCTTCCTGGAAGGCGCGCAGCAGCCCCGGGTCCTCGCTGATGTGGGCCATGATGCGCAACTCGATCTGCGAGTAGTCGGCGCTGACGATGCTGAAGCCCTCGGGCGCCACGAACGCCTCGCGCACTCGCCGGCCTTCCGCCGTACGGATGGGGATGTTCTGCAGATTGGGCTCGTTGCTGGACAGCCGCCCGGTCACGGCCACGGCCTGCGCATAGTTGGTGTGCACGCGGCCGGTGTGGGCGTTGATCTGCAGCGGCAGCTTGTCGGTGTAGGTGCTCTTGAGCTTGGACAGGCCGCGGTATTCGAGGATCTTGGCCGGCAGCGGAAAGTCGGCGGCGAGTTCGGTCAATACCTCTTCGTCGGTGGACGGCGCGCCGGTGGCGGTCTTCTTCACGACCGGCAGGCCCAGCTTGGTGAACAGGATGTCGCCGATCTGCTTCGGTGAGCCGATGTTGAAGGGCTGGCCGGCGATCTCGTAGCACTGCTGCTCCAGCAGCACCAGGCGTTGGCCGATCTCATGGCTTTGCAGCTTCAGCCGTTCGGAGTCGATCAGCACGCCATTGCGCTCGACGCGGGCCAGCAGGTCGGCCGTGGGCATTTCGATGTCGCGGTAGATGTGCGTCATGCCAGCGTCGGCCTCGATCTGCGGCCACAGCACGCTGTGCAGATGCAGGCACATCTCGGAATCCTCACCCGAGTAGGTCGTGGCCTTGGCCACATCGACCTGCGCGAACGGGATCTGGTGCGCGCCCTTGCCGCACAGGTCCTCGTAGCTCAGGCCCTTGCGGCCCAGGTGGCGCTCGGCGAGCGCTTCCAGGTTGTGGGTCTTGTGGGCCTCCAGTACATAGCTCTGCAGCAGCGTGTCGTGCTGCACGCCCGCAAGCGCGATGCCATGGTTGAGCAACACATGACGGTCGTACTTCAGGTTCTGGCCGATCTTCTTGGCCGATGCGTCCTCCAGCCAGGGCTTGAGCCGCGCCAGCACGGCGTCCAGTGGCAGTTGCTCGGGCGCGTCCGGGCCGCCGTGGGCCAGCGGGATGTAGGCCGCCTCGCCGGGCTTGTCGGCGAAGGAGATGCCGACGATGCGGGCGGCCATCGGGTCCAACGAATCGGTCTCGGTGTCCAGCGCGCACAGCGGCGCGGCGTGCAGGCGGATGAGCCAGGCTTCCAGCTGCTCGAAACTCAGGATGGTTTCGTACTGGCGGGCAACCTCGGCCGCGCCGGCGGGCGGTTCCGGTTCGTCGAACAGGCCCGGGTTGGCCACCGGTGCCGCCTTGGGCTTGGCCACCACCGCGGTGCCGGTCAGCTCCTCCAGCCAGGCCTTGAAGCCGTTGCGCACGTAGAACTCGCCCAAACGCGCCTTGTCCGGCTCGCGGAAAGCCAGCTCCTCCAGCTTGGGCCAGCCCGGCACATGCTCGGCGAGCTCGCAATCCAGCTTCACGGTGACCAGCTTGCGACCCATGGGCAGCCAGTCCAGCGCGGCGCGCAGGTTCTCGCCGGCCTTGCCCTTGACCGTGGGCGCAGCGGCGATGACGCCGTCCAGCGAGCCGTATTCGGACACCCACTTCGCCGCGGTCTTGGGGCCGACGCCGGTCACGCCAGGCACGTTGTCCACGGTGTCGCCCATCAGCGTCAGGTAGTCGATGATGCGATTGGGCGGCACGCCGAACTTCTCCAGCACGCCGGCCTCGTCCAGCCTCTCGTTGCTCATCGTGTTGATGAGCTCGACGTCGGCGTTGACCAACTGGGCCAGGTCCTTGTCGCCGGTCGACACGATGACGCGATGGCCCTCCTGGGCCGCAATGCAGCACAGCGTGCCGATGACGTCGTCGGCCTCCACGTTCGGCACCGTCAGCGTGGGCCAGCCCAGCAGCTTGACGACCTCGTGGATGGGCTCGATCTGCGCGCGCAGCTCAGGCGGCATGGGCGAGCGTTGGGCCTTGTATTCGGGATACCAGTCGTCGCGGAAGGTCTTGCCCGGCGCATCGAACACGCAGACGGCGTGGGCCGCGCCGATGTCGCTCTGCAGTTTTTTCAGCATGGCCACCATGCCACGCACCGCCCCGGTGGGCTGGCCCTCGGGGCCGCGCAGGTCGGGCATGGCATGGAAGGCGCGATACAGATAGCTGGAGCCGTCGACCAGCAGCAGGATGGGTTTACTCATGGCGACGGATTGTCCGGCAGCCCGCCACCTAGAATCGGCAGCATGTTGCGCCTTGCCGTACCCCTGCTGCTCGCTGCCCTGTGTGGCGGCGCCCTCGCTGACCCGCCGCCAGAACCCAAGGTCGAGCGCACCGTGGCCGAGGACGACCAGGTCCGCATCGAGGAGCTGAAGGTGCGCGGCGAGGCCAAGAAGGTCAYGGTCAAGAACAAGCTGACCAAGGCCCCGGACTACGAAATCGTCGTCAACGACGCCGGCCGCGAATCGGCCGGCGGCACGGGCACGGGCATGCCCAAGAGCGGCTCGGGCG
>NZ_JBFUMO010000078.1:0-16170 GCF_054049355.1 Roseateles sp. P5_E11
GGGTTCTGCGAGTTCTCGAACCAGTTGCCCTCGATCAGCGAGTAGCCGCCCATGCGGATGTTGGCGCCCGAGGTCAGCAGGCCGCTGTACAGGTTGTTGTAAAGATGGGTATAGCCGGCGCGCTGCAGCGGCAGGCGCGAGCCCACATCCTTGTAGTAGTTGTGGTGGAACGTGATGAAGCGGTCGCTCGCGTCGCTGTCGCTGGAGCCGATCAGGCCGACCTTGTGGTGGTCGTGGATGTGGTTGTACGAGTAGGTGATGTGGTGGGCGCCCGCCTTGTTGTCGACGAGGCCGTCGAACTCCAGGTCACCAGCGCCGCTGCATTCCTTCAGGCTGCTGAACAGGGTGTTGTGGTCGATCCAGATGTAGCCGGGGATGCCGCCGCTCTGGCCTTCAATGCCGATGGCGTCGATGGAGCCGGGTAGCAGGCCGATCGTCATGTTGCGGATGATGATGTTCTGCGCCGCCGCCTTGATGGCCAGGCCGAAGTTGGCCGTCGAGCCGTTGGCGCCTTCGATGGTCACGTTGTTCTTGTTCTTGATCTCGACGATGGCGCCGGCCGGCTTCTGCCACTGCGTGCAGGCATCGGGGATGGTGCCGAAGTCGAACGTACCGGTGTAGCGCAGCACCAGGCCGGAGCTGCCGTCATAGGCATTGAGGGCGGCCTGCATCGCCGCGGCGGTGCTGACCGTCACCGCCGTCTTGGTTCCACCTCCGGTCACGGTGCCGGCATAGCCGTCACTGCTGCCGGCCGGAGCGGGTGCTGGCGTCGGTGCGGGTGAAGGGGCCGGCGTGGGAGCAGGTGTAGGCGCCGGTGTTGGTGCGGGGGTTGGAGCAGGTGTTGGCGCCGGCGATGCCACCGGGCCGATGGCGCATTTCTTTGTGATGCCGGGGTTGGGGTCGGAGCCGAAGGTCGCCGTCGTGCAGGCGATGTCGCCCTTGAGGTTCTTGATGACCCATTTGTCCTTGATGCCGTAGGACACGGCGCGCGTGCTGGTGCCGACCTTGCAGGTCTCGCCTTCGTCGGCGCATTTGGAATAGCCCGAGGGCCAGTCCACCGCGTGGGCGGCCGTGGCGGCCAGCAGCAGCGACATGGCCGTGCCGGCGGTGCGGATGACGGGCAGGGGCGGGGGCGTGAGTTTCTTCGTGATCATGGGTTGTTTGTCTCCGGTCGTTGTGTGGGCGCGCGGTTTCCGTCCGGATGCGCGCAGCGGGCCGTCGTCGGGGCCGAGGAGCGGCCGCCACGAAGGCTGTCGGGGCAAGGGAGAAGAAAACCGGTGCCGACGTCAGGTCACTACCGGTCGATCCGCGCGCTGGGGCGCGGCGACGTCAGGTCGGTGCGGCATCGCCGCGCATCGCGAGGCAACTATGAAACAGCGTTCTGTTTTTATGGATACGTGGTTTCACGTAGCCGATGAGTGCGACTTTGCGGCGCTCAGAGCTGGAGGGCTCGCTCCAGGAAGCCGCTCATGCCCAGACGTTCGAACTCCCGCCCGGCGCGGTCCCGTGCGGTCTGCCAGCGGTCGTCCAGCCGCAGCTCGGCTTCCAGCAGCGCCGTGACGGCGGCTTCATGCGCCGAGTTGCGCTGCTCGCCAGCGCCGCGGGCCAGACCGAGATAGCGTTTGGCCCGCTCGCTGTCCCCCATGCGCGCGGCCAGCCGGGCGGCGGCGCGGTAGGCCATGGCGCCGCCAATCCAGTCATGCTGGCGGCCGCGCTTGAGGGCCAGCGCGACGTGGTGGCGGGCCGCGCCGGCGTCGCCCTGGGTGGCCAGGATGTCGGCCAGCCAGCCGTGCTGGAAGCTGCTGTACAGGCCGCCGCCGCGCGGCGCCAGCCAGGCGGTGGCGTCCAGGATGTGCTGGCGCGCGGTCGGGTCGGCCTCTTGCATCCAGGCGCCATACGCGCCGGCCGCGTGGCCCATGGCGCAGGTGAACATGCTGCGCACCTGGGCGCCGACGCGGTGGGCAACGAGGGCGGCCTCGCGCGCCTCGGCCCAGCGGCCCTGCCACAGCAGCACGGCGGCGCGCCAGCCCTGGATGCTGGCCTCGACCGCATGGCCGCTGCCATCGAAGGGCGTCAGGGCCTCGGCAAAGATCTCGTGGGCCTGGTCGAAATGGCCCTGGTCGGCCAGCACATAGGCGCGGCAGCACAGCGAGAAGGACAGGCCGATCTGGTTGACCGCGCTCTTGCGGGCGCGCGCCCGCTGGCGGGCGATGGCCAGGTCCAGCATGGGCAGGGCGTTGGCGTAGTCGGCCGCGGCGGCCTGCAGCTGGCCGACGGTGCCGGGCAGCTGCGCGAGCAGCGCATGGTCGCCGCAGTCCTGGGCCGTCTCGACGGCGGCGCGCGCATGGCGCAGGCTGTCGCGCGTCTCACCCAGGGCGTAGCCGACATAGGAAAGCCAGTATTCGGTGCGGGCGATGAGGCCGGGCTCGGCTTCGGCCTTGGCCAGGGTGGCGGCATGCCGGAGCACGCGCAGGTCGTCCTGGGAGGCGTCGAAGACGCAGGCCATGCCCAGGCGCTGGGCGATGCCAACCCAGCGGCGCCGGCGCTCCGCACCGTCGGGAAGAAACTCCAGCGCGGCCAGGGCGGCGCGGAACTGCTTCTTGGCCCGGTCCAGCGCCGAGGCGGCCAGGGCCTGGTCACCGGCCGCTTCGGCGTGGTGGGCGGCGGCGGGCCAGTCGTTGGCGGCGGCGTCGTGATAGGCCAGCTGTTCGTGCAGGTCCTGGCCACCGTGTTCTGCCAGTTCGACGCTGATGCGCCGGTGCAGGGCCTGGCGTTGGTGCAGGCCGGTGGCCTCGTAGACGACGTCGCGCGTGATGCCGTGCTTGAAGCGCAGATGACCGGGGCGTTGGTCCGGGAAGATGAAGTCCTGGGCCGCCAAAGCCTGCACGGCGGGGTGCTGCTCCCCGCAGCCGGACAACGCCTGCAGCAGCCAGGACGGGATGACATTGCCGATGACGGCCGCCACGCGCACCAGCTGCGCCTGCTCGGGCGGCAGGCGGCCGACGCGGGATTCGACGAGGGCGGCCAGCCAGGCCGAGCTGCTCGGCCCGGCGACCAGGCCTTCACCCGTGTCGGCCGCGGCGTGGCAGAGCTCCTCGATGAAGAGGGGATTGCCGCCGGCGTGGCGCTGCACCTCGGCGGCGATGAAGGGGTCGATCTGCGGCAGCAGCTGCTGCACGGCGCGAGCGGCCTCGGTCTCGGTCAGCGGCGGCAACTCGATGAGGTCGGCATCGCCGTCGTTGGCCCCCGGCAAGGCGGGCTGCGGTCGGCTGGCGGTCAGCAGCAGCAGCGGCAGGCGCTCACGATCGGCAGCGGCGCGCAGCCGATGCAGCAGGCGCAGTGATGCGTCGTCGGCCCATTGCAGGTCGTCGATGAAGACGAGCTGGGGCATGCGCCGCGCCAGCGCGAGCAGCAGGGTCAGCAGGGCGTCGGCGCGCTGGCCGGGTTGGCTGTGCTGGGCGGCGAAGAGTTCGGGCGGTGCGTCGTGCAGGCCGCCGTCATGCATGTCCATGGCGCGCAGCATCTGCAAAAAGGGCTGCAGCGGCTCGGCGCTGAGGTAGCTCTCGCAATAGCCGCGGTGGATCTGGACGGCCTGGTCCTGGGCGTGGCGCAGGAATTCCTCGGTGAGCCGGGTCTTGCCCACGCMCGCGCCGGCGCGGATGCCCAGCCACAGCGTGCCGCCCTGCAGCGCGCGCGCGAGCGTGGCCTCCAGGGTTGCCAGCTCGCCGCCGCGGCCGACGAAGGGGGCGAGGCCGCGGCGCATGCTGGCCTCGAAGCGCCGGCCCACCGGTGCGCGGCCGAACACACGGTAGGCGGCCAGCGGCGTCGCACGGCCCCTCAGCTGCAGCGAGAAGCGCGGGCCGGTGTCGAAAAACTGGCTCTGCAGGCCCAGGCTCTCTTCGCTGGCGATGATCTCGTCACGCTTGGCGGCCTCGGACAGGCGGGCCGCGATATTGGGTGCGTTGCCGAGCAGCTCGAAGCGGCCACGCATCTGGTCGCCGTCGTTGACGAGGACGATGCCGGCGTGGATGCCGCTGTGCAGGGCCAGGCCGGGGAAGTCGGCGGGGCGGGGGCCGGGCGGCAGCAACTCGCGCACGGCGGCGTGCAGTTCCAGCGCGGCCTCGGTGGCGCGGCGGCCATCGTCCTCGCGCACGTCGGGGTGGCCGAAGACGGCCAGCATGCCGTCGCCCTGGATGCGGGCGATGACGCCGCCGTGGTGGGGCACGATGCGCTCGTACAGCGCGCGCAAGCCCCCGAGCATCGCCGCATAGTGCTCGGCCTCCATCCACTCGGCCATGGCGGTGGAGCCGCTGAGGTCGGCGAACAGCAGGGTTAGCAGTCGGCGCTGGCCGACAGGCGCAGGGGGGGCAGCGAAGGGCGCGGAGGACTCGGTCACGGCGCTGGTCATCCTAGCCGTTGCGCTTCGGGGCTGACCGCATGAACAGGCCGTTCTGGGGGCTCTGCTCTAGCTCTTGTCGCCTGCTGACCGTCGTCAACCTTGCAGCGGCACGAAATCCGTGTCCGCCACGGTGCGCGGCGCGTCGGGAGGCAGGTCTTCCTCGCGCAGGCCGAGGTAGATGGGCTCGCCGTTGCGGCGATGGATGTTGATCTTGGCGTTGTAGACGCGGTGGATCAAGCCGTGCTTGTCGGCCATGTGGTATTCGCTGATGCCCCAAAGCCCGGTCGAGTCGCGCCGGCCGGTCAGGTAGCAGGCGATCTCGTCGACCTCGGAGCCGGCGAGCTTCAGGCCATTGAGGCTGCGCAGCGGCGCCCGCGTGCGCTCGACGAAGTCCAGGCTGTCGATGTGCACGTCCTCGCCGTTGACCTCGTCGTGCATCAGCGTGTTGAATTTGCCGACCAGGATCTGGCCCGGTTCGGCGCGCTCGATCATGCGGGCGAGCTCGATCGTGACCTGGCCGACCAAATAGCTGAAGGACGTGGGGTTGAGGCCTTCGGATTGGTAGAACTCGTAGTGCGAGCCGACGTGGAAGCACGCGCGCAGCTTGGGCACCGACTCGGGGCGCGTCGCGCGCTCGAGCGCCAGCGCGTTGTCGGCGAGGATGAACTGCATCAGCTGGTACAGCTCGACATTGGCCTCGACGCCACGCATGCGGTTCCAGATGTAGAAACCGTCGCCGGTCGTCGTACGGGCGAAGTTGATGTTGATCTCGCGGTCCAGCAACTTGGCGTAGGCCGCGTTGACCGAGCAGGACAGGCTGTTGAGCTGCACCACCTGCTGCAGCGGCGTCAGCAGCGAGAAGCCGACCGCGTCGAACAGGATGACGGCGCGGTCCTCGACGAGGCGGATGCCGTAGCGCGCCGCGATGGCCGCGATCAGCGGCAGGCCCAGGCCCCGCTCGGGGTTGAAGGGCAGCTCGATGAGCTTGGGCACCACACTCAGCGCGGCGGCCACGCTGTCGAAGGCCTGCTTTTCGAGGTGCTCCTGGTTGGACAGCAGGTTGTCCAGCAGCCGCGTGCGCCGCGTCACCTCGGTCAGCGGCGAGGTGCCGTCACCCAGCGTGTACTCGGTCAGCATCTGGTGCGGCGCGACCAGCACGCGCAGGCCGCGCGGCTCGGGTGTCCAGGCGTAGATCAGGTTGTCGCCCAGGCCCCACAGCGTGTAGAGCGCCTGGTCGAGCAGGATGATGTTCTCGCGCAGTGCGGTTTCGCTCAGGCCGGCCGGTGCTGGATAAGCCATGAAGCCATCCAGCCAGGACCGGCGTTTGCGCAGCTCTTCTTTCACAAGCAGGCTCCAATCAGAAGCCTGGATTGTCTTTCACAGACGCGTGATTTTTTCACGCCAAGCCGAGTCGTCGGCACAGCCTGGGCCGTCGGCCTGCTGCGCCGRCGACTCGGCTCGGTGTTCCTGGGTCATTTGAATCCTCATGTGGGACTCAGACGCGGTGTCCGGTGATGGTCACGCGCGGCAGCTGGGCGACTTCACGCACGGCGTAGCCGGTGATGACGACGCGCGGCAGTTGGGCGACTTCCTGCGTGGCCTTGCCGGTGATGACGACGCGGGGCAGCTTGGTGACTTCTTGGGGGGCGGCGCTGGCGGCGAAGGCGGTGAACACGAAGGCGGCGACGGCGGCGGCTTGGATCAGGACGGTGGCTTTCATGATGCTTCCTTGGGGTTTCGTTCAGCGGGTTTGCTGTGTCGATGGAAGCAGTTTCGTCACTGGACACGGGCGCCGCCATGGCGCTGCGATGAATCGCCAGACGCGGGCCGCGAGCTGCATGCGGCCGCGACAAACCGCTAGTTCTTCGCCGCCAGGTTCTTGGCCAGGAAGCGCTCGACGCGCCCCCAGAAGTCTTCGTTGGTCTTCAGGTTGAACCAGCCGTGGCCTTCGTCGGGGTAGACCACCCATTCCAGCGGCTGGTCGGCGCGCAGCGCGGCCTTCATCTCGGTGCCGTGCTTCAGCGGCACGCGCCGGTCCTCGCCGCCGTAGGCCATCAGCAGCGGCATGCGGATCTCGCTGGCGCGCGCCAGCGGCGAGGTCTTGCGCATCTGCTCGGCGTCGCTGTCCGGGTCGGCCACGAGGCGCTTCATGCCGTAATCCTTCCACTCGTCGGACATGTCGCTCCAGCTGATGCTGCTCAGCAGGCCGATGTCGGTCACGCCCACCCAGTTGACGGCGCACTTGAACAGGTCCTGCTGCGTGACGGCGGCCATCATGGCGGCGTAGCCGCCATAGCTGGCGCCCATGATGCAGGCGCGCTTGGGGTCGGCCCAGCCCTGTTTCACGGCCCAGGCCAGGGTGTCGGCGAGGTCGTCCTGCATGGCCAGGCCCCATTGCTTCCAGCCGGCCTTGAAGTGCTTGAAGCCGTAGCCGGTGCTGCCGCGGAATTCCGGTTCCAGCACGAGGTAGCCGCGGCTGGCGAGGAACTGGGCATAGGGTGACCATGACCAGTGGGTGCCGCGGACATAAGGCCCGCCATGCACCAGCACGACGGTAGGCGTGGCGCCCTTGACGCCGCCGGCCGGCTGCGTGACCAGCACCGGCAGCTCCAGGCCGTCGCGGGCCTTGATACGGTGGTAGTCGCGCTGTCCCATGGCGGCGGCCGGCAGGTCGGTGCGGGTGCCGGCCAGCGACTGCAGCTGCTTCTCGGCCGTCTCGTATAGGTAGTACAGCGGCGGGCGCACGTCGGACAGCGAGGTGACGATGAAGTGGCTGGCTTGCACGCAGCGCAGGCATTCGATCAGGTTGACGCTGCCAGGCAGGCGAGCGTCGATGTCGGCTTGGGCGGCCTTCATCGCCTTGTCCAGCCACACGGTGCCGGGCGCGTCGGTTTCAAAGCGCACGCCCAGCAGCCGGCCTGTACCGGGCTCGGTGATGAGTCGGCCTTCGAAGTCGTAGCCGGGCGTGGAGATCAGCGGTTCCCCGTCCGCGTTGCCGGTCTTGGGGTCGACGCGGAAGACGGCGTCATAGCCGCCGTAGCCGCGCTCGCCCAGCATCAGGCCGTCCGGCCCGGCCCAGATCGGCCACGGGTGCTTACGCGCGTGGGGGTCGTCGTCGTACCAGGGCTGCCAGCGGCCCGCATCGTCGCGGCTGAACAGCTGGCTGCGGCCCTGGTGCTCGGTGTCGATGACGCGGGGTTCGCCGCGCCAGTCGAGCAGCCAATTCCTGGTGTGGTCGGGCATGCCCGCGCTGAGCGTGCGCGTGAGCCCGGTGCGGGTGTCCAGCCGCGCCAGTTGCACGCCCGTGGCCTCGCGTTCGTTCGACCAAGGCCGGCGCAGGACGATGACCTCGCCGCCGTCCAGCCCCGGCGGCACGCTGTGCAGCACCCAGTTGAAGTCCAGCCGCCGATCGTTGATCAGCGTCGCCGTGGTGACGAAGGGCTTGTCGGTCTTGATCAGCTGGCGGAGGTTGGCGCCTTCCCGGTCGACCGCCCACAGGCCCTGGCCGTTGACGCGCGTGGTGCCGTCCGGAGAGTCGGACACGTCGAACACCAGCCTGTCCTCGCTGATCCAATGGTGGGTCGAGATGTCAGCGTCATTGAAGCCGGCGATGAATTTGGGCGGCTGCATGGTCTGCAGGTCCAGCACGGCCAGCCAGATGCGGTCACCCTTGCCGGCGGCCTGAATGGCGAGATAGCGGCCGCTGGGGCTGAGCTTGGGCGCGCGCACCGCCGCGCGTTTGAAGAAGGCGGCGGCGGACGGCGGCTCTGCGGCACTGACGCCCGTGCTGGCACCCAGCGCGGTGGCGGCTGCAAGCAGGGCAGCGGCGAGGCGGTACTTCATGTGCGGTAGCGTGGTTTGGACGCGCCAGATTGTGGCGGCCTATCATGTCCGGTTCGCTTGTGAAAACTGCCATGGCCCTCCCGGATTTGCCCGCGCCTCCTGAATCCCGATTCATCCGCGTGCGCGGTGCGCGCACGCACAACCTGAAGAACATCGACGTCGACCTGCCGCGCCATGCGCTGGTGGTCATCACGGGGCTGTCCGGGTCGGGCAAGTCGTCGCTCGCCTTCGACACCCTGTATGCCGAGGGCCAGCGGCGTTATGTCGAGAGCCTGTCCAGCTACGCGCGGCAGTTCCTGCAGCTGATGGACAAGCCCGACGTGGACATCATCGAGGGCCTGTCCCCCGCGATCTCCATCGAACAGAAGGCAACGTCGCACAACCCGCGCTCGACCGTCGGCACGGTCACCGAGATCCACGACTATCTGCGCCTGCTCTATGCCCGCGCCGGCACGCCCTTCTGCCCCGACCACGACCTGCCGCTGGAGGCGCAGTCGGTCAGCCAGATGGTGGACGCCGTGCTGGCCATGCCGGACGAGGCCAAGCTGATGCTGCTGGCGCCGGTGGTGCGCGACCGCAAGGGCGAGTTCGTCGAGCTGTTCGCCGACCTGCAGGCCCAGGGTTATGTGCGCTTTCGCGTCGACGGCGCCACGGTGGAGGCGCCCGACATCCCGGCGCTGAAGAAGGCCGAGAAGCACGACATCGACGTCGTCATCGACCGCATCAAGCTGCGCCATGACGCGGCGGATTCGCTGCGCCAGCGCCTGGCCGAGAGCTTCGAGGCGGCGCTGCGCCTGGCCGACGGGCGGGCCCTGGTGATGAACATGGACAGCGAGCAGACGACACTGTTCTCCAGCAAGTTCGCCTGCCCGGTTTGTTCCTATTCGCTGCCGGAGCTGGAGCCGCGGCTGTTCTCCTTCAACTCGCCGGTGGGCGCCTGCCCGAGCTGCGAGGGCCTGGGCCAGGTCACCGTCTTCGACGCCGACCGGGTCGTCGCCTTCCCGACGCTGTCGCTGGCCAGTGGCGCGGTGAAGGGCTGGGACCGGCGCAACCCCTACACCTTCTCGCTGCTGGAGTCGGTGGCGGCCCACTACAAGTTCGACGTCGAGGCGCCGTGGGACAGCCTGCCGGCCACTGCCCAGGAGGTGCTGCTGCGCGGCTCGGGTACCGAAGACATCAGCTTCGTCTACCAGGCCGAGACGGCCGCGGGCAAGAAGCGCTCGGTCAAGCGCCAGCATCCCTTCGAGGGCATCCTGCCCAACCTGCAGCGGCGCTACAAGGAGACCGATTCAGCCGCCGTGCGCGAGGATCTGGCGCGCTACATGGCTGCCAAGCCCTGCACGGCCTGCGAGGGTTCGCGGCTGCGCCGTGAAGCACGGCATGTCGTGCTGCAGCCAGCCGATGCGCCGACGGGCGTGAAGGGCCGGCCAATCTTCGAGGTCGAGCATTCGACGCTGCGCGAGTGCCTGGACTATTTCGAGACGCTCAAGCTCAAGGGCAACAAGGCCGAGATCGGCGACAAGGTCATTCGCGAGATCGCGTCGCGGCTGCGTTTCCTCAACGACGTCGGCCTGAACTACCTGAGCCTGGACCGCAGCGCCGAGACGCTGTCCGGCGGCGAGGCCCAGCGCATCCGCCTGGCCAGCCAGATCGGCTCGGGCCTCACCGGCGTCATGTATGTGCTGGACGAGCCCAGCATCGGCCTGCACCAGCGCGACAACGACCGGTTGATCGCGACGCTGCGGCGGCTGCGCGACCTGGGCAATTCGGTGCTGGTGGTGGAGCACGACGAGGACGCCATCCGCGCCGCCGACTGGGTGTTGGACCTCGGCCCCGGCGCCGGCGTGCATGGCGGCCAGGTCATGGCCCAGGGCACGCCTGATCAGGTGGCGGCCAACCCGAATTCCTTGACGGGCCAGTACCTCAGCGGCGTGGCACGCATCGAGGTGCCCGCCGAGCGGCACAAGCCCGTGCAGGAGTCCCGGTTGCGCATCGTCAATGCGCGCGGCAACAACCTCAAGGGCGTGACGGTCGAGATCCCGGTGGGCCTGTTCACCTGTGTGACCGGTGTGTCGGGCTCCGGCAAGAGCACGCTGGTCAACGACACGCTCTACACGGCCGTCGCCAAGAAGCTCTACAGCAGCCACGCCGACCCGGCGCCCTATGACGAGATCGAGGGCCTGGACGCCTTTGACAAGGTCATCAACGTCGACCAGTCACCCATCGGCCGCACGCCGCGCTCCAACCCCGCCACCTACACCGGCCTGTTCACGCCCATCCGCGAGCTGTTCGCCGAGATGAACACCGCGCGCGAACGCGGCTACGGCCCGGGGCGCTTCAGCTTCAACGTGGCCGGCGGCCGCTGCGAGGCCTGCCAGGGCGACGGCGTGCTGAAGGTGGAGATGCACTTCCTGCCGGATGTGTACGTGCCCTGCGACGTCTGCCAGGGCCGGCGCTACAACCGCGAGACGCTGGAGGTGCTCTACAAGGGCAAGAACATCACCCAGGTGCTGAACATGACGGTGGAGGACGCCTACGAGCTGTTCAACGCCGTGCCGGCGCTGGCGCGCAAGCTGCAGACGCTCTTGGACGTGGGCCTGGGCTATGTGAAGCTGGGCCAGAGCGCGACGACGCTGTCGGGCGGCGAGGCGCAGCGCGTCAAGCTGGCGCTGGAGCTGTCCAAGCGCGACACCGGCCGCACCCTCTACATCCTGGATGAACCCACCACCGGCCTGCACTTTGCCGACATCGCCCTCTTGATGAAGGTGCTGCACCAGCTGCGCGACGCGGGCAACACCATCGTCGTCATCGAGCACAACCTGGACGTCATCAAGACGGCCGACTGGCTCATCGACATGGGGCCGGAAGGCGGTGCCGGCGGCGGCACGCTGCTGGTGGCGGGCACGCCTGAGGACGTGGCGGCCTGTGAGGCCAGCCACACGGGGCGCTACCTGGCGCCGTTGCTCAAGCGTTGATCAACGGCGCCTCTGGCGCGCCCTGAAGATGATGACGAGCAGGCCCAGGGCGATCATGGCCCAGGTGCCGGGCTCGGGCACGGCCGGCGTGTTCGGCAGGTCGATGGGGCCATCGGCGGGACGGATCGTGCCAGGCGGCAGGCCGGGCATGCCGATATTGACGAGGCCGGGACCGCCGCCGCCCGGGCCGGCGGGGCTGGGCGCGCTGCCGCCCGCCAGCAGGCCGCTGCCCTGGGAGGCCGAGCCACCGAGCGCCGGCACACCGGAGGCAGTGGCAAAGCTGTCGGGTGCCGCAGCGGCCATCGGGCCGGCGGCGGGCGCCTCAAACTCCAGCGGCGTGACGTCTTCGCCTTCACGGGTCGACGAGGCGACGTTGGCGGCCTGGGCCGGTGCCACGGCGCTGGGCTTGCCAAGGCGCTTGATGCGGCTGACGTTGCGGCAGACGGTGGGCACCAGGATGCAATGGCCGTCCTCGCAATAGACAAGGCCGCGCTCCTGCGTCGTCGCCGTCCACTTGCTGCGCGTCACGGTGCGGCAGACGGCGCCGGGGCCGAAATGCATGTCGCGGATCTCGGGGGCGTAGGTCGCCTTGCCCTTGATGCCGTCGCGCTCGATGACGGCGATGTCGTCATAGTTGCGCGCCTTCATGCGGGCCTTGAGCTTCTCGCGCGTGGCTACCGGGATGTCCTGATAGCGATCGACAGCCGCGACCACGTCACCCATGAACGGGTTGACGCCGGGGCGGTCCCAGCTGCATTGGGGCAGCGTGGAGCCGGCGGAAACGGCAAGGGCGAGGGTGGCGATCAAGGACATCGGAGGGCCCCATAAAAGGGACGCGCCCGAACCAGGGCGCATGTCCCTAGTATTAGGGAAGGCAAGGGTTTATACGCGTTGAAGACCCGCAAAGAGGGGGTGTCTGCGGAGTGAGATAAGTCACGCGAAACCGTGAAAACGATTGCCGCCACCGCGGCGCCGGGCGGGCCCGCCATTGCTGCTATCGTGCCTGCCGCTGTATCTCCCCCGACCTCCCATGTCAGACCGCGCCGCGCCGCTGGTGCTTTACGTCGAAGACGACCGCATCCACCTGATCCTGATGGAGGAGGTGTTCCGGCTGCTGCAGGGCTGGGAGCTGCGCATGGTCGAGACAGGCGCCGAGGCCCTGGCGGCCCTGGCCGAATGCCAGCCGGCGCTGGTGTTGGTCGACATGAACCTGCCCGACATGACCGGCCTGGAGTTGCGCGAACGCGTGGCCGCGGACGCCAGCCTGGCCGCCGCGTTGAGCGCTCGCTGGGTTGCGCTCTCGGCCGACAACCCGGGTGCCGTCGTGCGCGCCGCGCGCGCGGCGGGGTTCGACGACTACTGGCTCAAACCCATCGACGTGCCGGTGTTGCAGGCCGGGTTGCACAAGCTGCTGGGCTAGGGTCGGCCCGCCGCTGCAATAGCAGTGAACCCGCTGTGCCACGGTCAGCTGATATGGACGAAAAAAAGCCCGGTAGAACCGGGCTTGTGTTGACGAGGCCGCTTGCGCGGCGCCGCTTCACTTCAGGTGGCTGTTGATCAGCTTGGTCATCTCGAACATGTCGGCCTTGGCCTTGCCGAAGATTTCCTTCAGCTTGGCGTCGGCGTTGATGACACGCTTCTGCAGCTCATCCTGCAGCTTGTTCTTCTTGATGTATTCCCAGACCTTCTTGGTCACATCGGTGCGCGGCAGGGGAGCTGCGCCGACGATGGCCGCAAGAGCGGCGCTGGGGGTGAGGGCCTTCATGAAGGCGGCGTTGGGCGTGCGCTTCTTGGCGGGTGCTGCGGCTTTTTTGGCCGGAGCTGCCTTCTTCGCAGGTGCCGCGGCTTTTTTGGCCGGAGCTGCCTTCTTTGCTGCAGGCGCCTTTGCGGGCGCTGCTGCCTTCTTCGCCGGTGCGGCCTTCTTAGCCGGTGCCGCCGCCTTCTTCGCGGGCGCGGCCTTCTTCGCAGTTGCCATGTCGATTCACTCCATCAAAGGTTGTTGATGTGCCGGGTCCGGGTGAAGGCCGCGTAAGCCTTCAATACTCTCTAGCACCCTGCGGCGGCGATGGTACTGCGCTCCCTAGGGGAAGAGAAGGCTTTCATAGAGGGGATGACCCGCAAAGGCCCATGAAATCGGGCCTTTGAGGCCCTGCTTGTCGCTAGGCCGCATCACTTGGGCCTTCACGGGCCTTGCAGTCAGGCGATGTCGTCGCTGCCGGGCGCGCGCTTCATGCCGCTGAACATGGCGCCAACGAGGTTCTCGCGATGCCGCCAACTCGTCAAAAGGACGCCGCCGAGATGGCCGACCACGAGGGTCGCGACGAGCCAGGCGAGCGCCGCGTGCAGGTCCGACAGCCACTCGTAGCCCCACAGCCAGTCGGTCGTGTAGAGCCAGCCACTGAGCGTCAGCAAGGCGGCCGTGGACCACAGCGCCAGCACCATCCATCCGCCCAGCGGGTTATGGCCGACGTAGCGCCGCTCGCGCCCGGCGCGCATCGCGCGGGCATAGGCCAGCACCGTGCGCGGCCGGCGCACGAACTGGGCGAGGCGCGCGTAGCCATGGCCAACGAAGCCCCAGGCCAGCCGCAGCATCACGGCCGCGCCCGCGACATAGCCGGCAGTGTGGTGCCAGGCGTCGAAGTGGCTGGGCGGCCAGTGCCCGCTGATCCACGCGGTCGCGACGGCGGCCGCCAGCGTCCAGTGCAGCAGGCGCACAAGGCCGTCCCAGACGCGCACGCGCATGCTGATCTACTTCTTCTCGGCGGGCTGCTCGCCTTCCGGATAGACGCGCTCGAAGGTCTTGGGATTGAAGAAGGCCTCGGCCTTCTTGCCGGCGCCATCGAAGCCGTAAACCTCGTAGCAGCCGTTGTAGTTCTGGACCTTGCGGACCTTCCAGCCTTCGCCTTCGAGTTTTTTCTGGAGTTCCATCTGCGGCTTCTTCTCTTCCTTGGGCACGGCGGGGCAGGAGACGTTGCCGTGAGCGAAGGCGGCGGAGGCGGTGAAAGCGAGGAGAAGGGAGGCGAGGAATTTCATGGTGAGCCTTTCAACGGGAGTTGCCTGGCCAGAGCAGCGCCGGGCCGGCGTCGGCGAGAGTCTTGCAGCCGGAGAGCGCCATGGCGATCTCGAGTTCGTCGCGCAGCAGGCGCAGCGCATGCGCCACGCCCAGCGCACCGCTGGCGGCGAGGGCATGAACGTAGGGGCGGCCGAGCAGCACGGCGTTGGCACCCAGGGCCATGGCCTTGAGCACATCGGTGCCGCGGCGGATGCCGCCGTCGACGAGCAGCGGCACGTCGGGCCCGAGGGCGGCCCGCAGCGGTGGCAGCAGTTCGGCGGTGGGCGGCAGCGTGTCCAGCGTGCGGCCGCCGTGGTTGGAGACGATGAAGCCGGTCACGCCGCGGGCCAGGGCTTCACGCGCATCGTCGGTGTGCGTGACGCCCTTGAGCAGCAGCGGCAGCCGGCTCTCGGCGCGCAGCCAGTCGATCTCACGCCAGGTGGCGGCGCGCGGCATCAGGCCGTCGAAGAGCGCGCTCTGGCCGGGCTGCAGGTTCAGCGGCTTCTTGACGCCGCCGAGGTTCACCGCGCGGATGTCATCGGGCAGCTTGAAGCCGATGCGGCGCTCACGGTCGCGCGCGCCGTGCACGGGTGCATCAACGGTGAGCACCAGGGCCTGGTAGCCGGTGGCTTCGATGCGCTGGAGCAGCGCACGCATGAAGTCGCGGTCGTCACGCCAGTAGAGCTGGAACCACAGCGGGCCGGCACTCCGGTCGGCCAGCATCGGTGCGGCGACATCTTCCATCGTCACGCTGGCCTGGGCGCTGAGGATGAGGCCGGCCTGCTGGGCGGCGGCGGCATGGGCGATGGCCAGCTCGCCGTCGGCATGAAAAAGGCGCTGGTAGGCGATGGGCGCCAGCAGGATGGGGTGGCGCAGCTCGCGGCCGAGCAGCGTCACGCGCGTGTGGCCGCCGGAGAGGTCGCGCAGCACGCGGGGCTGCAGCTTGATGGCGTCCCAGGCCGCGCGGTTGGCGCGCAGCGTGATCTCGTCGGCGGCACCGCCGTTCAGATAGGCCCAGGCCTTGGCATCGACGCGGGTCTGGGCGGGCGCTTCGAAGTCGGCCAGATTGGCCAGGCCATCCGGCAGCGATTCGATGCGGGGCGCTGTCACGTGTCCGCCCACATGCGCAAGAGGTTGTGATAAGTGCCGGTCAGCTGCACCAGCTCGTCCGTCTCGCCCAGTTCACCGCGCAGCTTCATCAGGCTCATGTCCATCTCGTAAAGCAGGCGGCGCTGATCGTCCGAGCGCACCATGCTCTCGATCCAGAAAAAGCTGGCCAGCCGCTCGCCGCGCGTGACGGGTTCGACGCGGTGCACGCTGCTGCCGGGATAGACGACGAGGTCGCCGGCGGCGAGCTTGACGCGCTGCTCGCCGAAGGTGTCGGCGATGACGAGCTCACCACCGTCGTAGTCGGTGACCTCGCTCAGGAACAGGGTGCAGGAGATGTCGGTGCGCACGCGCTGCGCGCCACCTGGCAGATAGCGCACGGCCTGGTCGACATGGCTGCCGTAGGCGTTGCTCGCCCCGGCGTATCGGTTGAACAGCGGCGGCAGCACGCGCTTCGGGAGCGTGGCGGAGAAGAACAGCGGGTGCTTCTCCAGCGCCTGCAACACCAGCGCCTGCAGCTCGCGGTGCTGTTCGCGATCTTTCTCGCTCAGGGGCTGCAGCTGTTCGTTGTTCTTGACCTGCGCGGCCTGGCGGCCGGCAGTGCTGCGGCCATCGGCCCACGGAGCGATGGCCAGCAGTTCGCGGGCCCGGGCCACGCCGGCAGCGTCGAGGATCTGGGGGATCTTCAGCAGCATGGCGTGGCGCGGGCCTTTTGGGAGGAGGTTAGAACTTGTAGGTGCCCGTCAGCGCGACGACGCGGCCCTTGCCCGGGATGTAGTGGCCCGTGTAGAGGG
>NZ_JBFUMO010000079.1:0-16115 GCF_054049355.1 Roseateles sp. P5_E11
CCGCTACGCCGGCTGGGACGCACCCGCCGGGCAGGACATCCTCAACGGCCGGCGTTCGCTGACCGAACTCGCCGACCAGGTGCTCGCCGCCAACACCGACGTGGYGCCCGTGTCSGGCCGCCAGGAAGTCTTCGAGAAYCTSGTCAACCGCTTYTGCGGCTGAACGGCCTCGTTAAAACAACAGGCCGACGCCCTGCCATGACCCACGCTCTCCCATTGCTGCCCGACTTCGTTCCGGTCGCGCCCGCGACTGCCCGCCACACCGGGAACGCCCCCTTCATCAAAGGTACCGCCGCGACACCCGGAAGTGCCTTGAGCAGCGAGGCGCGCAACAGCGCGATGCTGACCTACTCCAGCCCCTTCCCCGCCGACTTCGTCTTCGGTGTTGCCGCCGCCGCACCCCAGATCGAGGGCGCCGCCTTCACCGATGGCAAGGGCGAGTCCATCTGGGACCGCTTCTGCCGCACGCCCGGCAAGGTGCATGACGACGACACCCTGGACGTCGCCTGCGATCACTACAACCGCTTCGATGACGACTTCGCGCTGATGGCGTCGTTGGGCGTCAAGAACTACCGCCTGTCGCTGGCCTGGCCGCGCATCTATCCGAACGGCGACGGTGCGCTGAACCAGGCCGGCCTGGACTTCTATCACCGCCTCTTCGCCAGCATGAAGAAGCACGGCATCGAGCCCTGGGTGACGCTCTTCCACTGGGACCTGCCGCAGGCGCTGGAAGACCGCGGCGGCTGGACGTCGCGCGTGACGGTCGACGCCTTCGGYCGCTAYGCCGACACGGTCGTCAAGGCCTTCGCTGGTGAAGTGAAGCACTGGATCACGATGAACGAGATCCGCTGCTTCACSSAACTGGCCTACGGCTATGGCACCAAGGCACCGGGGCGCAAGGAGAGCGCGGCCGTCGTCAACCAGACCTTCCACCACGCGCTGCTGTGCCACGGCCACGGCGTGCGCGCGGTGCGCGAGTTCGGCGGCGCAGGCGCCGTGGTCGGCCTGACCGACAACTGCGATGTCTGCGTGCCCGTCACCGAGACACCGGCCGACATCGCCGCGGCCAAGGCCTGGTTCCTGGAGAAGAACGCGCACGTGCTGGGCGCCATGCACGCCGGCCACTACCCGGCCGACTATCTGGCCCGCGTGGGCAGCGATGCCCCGCAGGTGCTGCCCGGTGACTTCGAGCTCATCAGCCTGCCCACCGACCACCTGGGCCTGAACATCTACACCGCCACGTACGTGCGCGCCGGCAAGGATGGCGCCGCCTGGGAGGCCGTGCCGCTGCCGGCCAACTACCCGCGCGCCGACAGCCTCTGGCTCAACCTGGTGCCCCAGGCCATCTATTGGGCCACCCGTTTCTGCCATGAGCTGTACGGCCACRCYTCGCTSTACATCACCGAGAACGGCTGCGGCTACAACGACGAGCCRGTCGTGAACGGCGAGGTGCTGGACCTGCACCGCCGCGACTTCYTGCGCARCCACCTGCGCGARGCCCACCGCGCGATTGCCGACGGCGTGCCGCTGCACGGCTACTTCCTGTGGAGCTTCATCGACAACTACGAGTGGGAAGACGGCTACCAGCGGCGCTTTGGCATCGTGCACTGCGACTACGCCACGCAGGTGCGCACCCCGAAGCTGTCGGCGCGCTACTACGCCGAAGTCATGCGCGAGCGGTGCATCCTGTGAACGCGAGCACCCTTCACCTGGAGCGCGTCGTGCCGCCGGCGGCGGATCGCCTGCCGATGCGGCAGAAGATCGGCTTTGGCCTCGGGTCCATCCTGGACATGTGGGGCCACTGGCTCTATCCGTCGCTGGCCTATCAGGTCTTCAACATCTTCCTCGGCGTGGCCCCCGGCCTGATCTCGACGGTGCAGATGATCAAGATCTTCGTCGACGCCGGCTCAGACGCCGTCTTCGGCTGGCTGTCGGACAACACGCGCACGCGCTACGGGCGCCGCCGTCCCTTCATCCTGGTGGGCGGCGTGCTTGCCGGCATCGGCCTGCCACTGATGTTCGCTGTCGGCAAGGGGTGGACCCAATCCGAGTACTTCATCTTCATGCTGGTCAGCACGGTGATCTACGTGCCCATCATGAGCTGCTTCAACATGCCCTGGAGCAGCCTTGGTGCGGAGATGACGCCGGACTACCACGAGCGCACGATGGTGATGGCGATCCGCAACGCCATCCAGAAGGGGCCCGAGCTGGCGATGTTCTTCGCCGCCCAGTTCACGACGCTGGCCATCTTCAACCAGGCCAACGGCAAGCCCGACATCCTGCGCGGCGCGCAGACCTATTGCGCCATCCTCGGCGCCATCATGGTGGCTGCTTCCATCGCCATCTTCCTGCTGGTGCGCGAGCGCTACTACGAGAAGCTGGTGTCGCGCACACAGACCCACATCCCGTTTGCCGACACGCTGTGGCGCACGCTGCGCTGCAGGCCCTTCCGCCATGTGCTGGGCATGATGCTGGCCTACGGCACCGGCACGGCCATGGTGGGCACGCTCGGCTACTACGCGACGGTCTACTACGTCTGCGGCGGCAACGTCGTGGAGGGCGCGAAGTGGAACACGGCCATGGGCCTGTCGGGCATGGCCTTCGGCTTCGCGGGCATCCCCTTCTTCGCGTGGATCGCGCGCCGCCACGGCAAGCGCGTCGGCCTGGCGGCAGTGCTGTTCCTGGCCATCTGCGCCTTCATCGGCGACTGGTGGCTGTACGACCCGGCGCGGCCTTATCTGCAGCTGCTGGCCTGCGGCTTCGTGGCTTTCACAGGTGCAGGGTTCTGGACGCTGTACAACGCCACGCTGGGCGACGTGGTGGACTATGACGAGATGCAGACCGGCCAGCGCCGCGAGGGCTCATTCTCGGCCTGCCAGTCGTGGATTTCCAAGGTCGGCATCGCGCTGGGCACGGGCGCCTCGGGCTGGATCCTGCAGTTCACCGGCTTTGACGCCAAGCTGGAGGCCCTGCAGACGCCGCACGCCATTTTCATGATGCGCATCCTGCTGTCCACCATCCCCGTCATCGGCCTGGTGCTGGCGCTGGTGTCGCTGCTGCGCTTCGAGCTGACCGAGAAGCGCATGGCCGAGATCCGCGTGCAGCTGGAAGCCACGCGGGGGCAGGTATGACAGCCACCGGAGCGCGTTGATTTCGCCACCCAGGTCGACGCAAAGCACTCCAAAGCGATGATGCAGGAATACAAGAAGAGCCCACGCCCTTCCTGGGCTCGATGGCATCTGCTCGCCCTGACCTTGACCTTGCTCGCGTGGGTGTGCCCATGTCCCGCTGAACCGGCGGTCTTGCGCATCGTGGCGCCGACCAGCCAGTCGATGCCGGTGCTCAGGATGGCTGAGCAGCGACCCGTCGCGGGTTTGCTCAAGGACCTGGGCGAGGTGTTCGCCCGGCAACTGGGGCTGAGCCCAGTTTTCCTGCCGCTCCCGAGCAAACGCGCGGCCCTGGCCGTGGAGTCTGGTGCCGCCGATCTGCTGTGCTACGCCAAGCCGGAATGGCTGGAGGCCGATGTGCTCTGGACGCAGCTTTTCCTGTCGGGCACGGGCATCATCGCGGCCGGCCCGGACTCGCCCGCCGTGTCGCAGTTGCAGGATCTGCGCGACGAACCACTTGGCACCGTGCTGGGCTACCGCTACCCGGCAATCGATCAGGTGCTGGCGCGGCCGATCGCCCGAGAGGACGTCGCCGACGCAGAGACGAATCTGCGTCGTCTGGCCCTGGGCAGAGTCCGCTACGCCGTGACGGACCGCGCCGCGTTGGCGCACTACGTCAAGAGCCATCCGACGTCAAACCTGCGCGAAGTGCTCGAGGTCGAGCCCTACCGGCTGGGCTGCGCGCTGTCACCGGCCAAGGCCGACCTCCTTCAGCCTCTGAACCGCGTCATCGATCGCATGCGCGTCGACGGCACGTTGGAGAAGCTGTTGAATCGCTACCGCTGATCGGCAATCCGGCCCGGGTATTCACTGGTCTTACCAAATTTTCCATATGGCAAAGTGGCATGACCAATATTTTGACTATTAAGGAAACCTTGTCGCGATGACCTCGCTCCAGGCCGAGTCCTCCACTTCATCGTTGCTGAGCATGCGCGGCGTCTGCAAACGTTTCGACAGCGTCACCGCGTTGTCGGGCGTCGAGCTGGACGTTCGTCGCGGCGAGGTCCACGCGATCTGCGGTGAGAACGGCGCCGGCAAGTCGACGCTGATGAAGATCCTGAGCGGCGTCTATACACCCGACGAAGGCGAGATCCGCATCGACGGCCAGCCCGTCCGCATCGGCGGCCTGCATCACGCGCAGGAACTCGGCATCGTCATGATTCACCAGGAGCTGAACCTGGTGCCCCACCTGACCGTGGCCGAGAACATCTGGCTGGGTCGCGAGCCGCGGCGGGGCTGGTTTGTGGACAGGGCTCAGCAGCGCAAAGGCGCGCTCGCCTGCCTGCAGCGGCTGGGCATGGACATCGACCCGGATACCGAGGTTTCGGCCCTGTCGATCGCGCAGCAGCAAATGGTCGAGATCGCCAAGGCCCTGTCGATGGATGCGCGGCTGCTGATCATGGACGAACCCACGTCATCGCTCGGCGAGGCGGACGCTTCCCGCCTGCTGGCGGTGGTGCAGGAACTCAAGCGCTCCGGCGTGGGCATCGTCTACATCTCGCACCGGCTCGACGAACTGGACCACATCGTCGACCGCGTCACCGTGCTGCGCGACGGCCACTACATCACCACCCGGCACTGGGCCGAGACGTCGATCGACGAGATCGTCAGCCTGATGGTGGGCCGCGAGCTGAACCAGCAGTTCCCGCCGGCCACGCGCCAACCTTCCACCGAAGTGCTGCTGCGGGTGCGCGGCCTGCGGCGCGAGGGTGTCTTCGGGCCGCTGGATTTCGAGCTGCGGCGCGGCGAGATCCTCGGCTTGGCCGGCCTGGTCGGCGCCGGCCGCACCGAGGTCGCACGGGCCATCTTCGGTGCCGATGCTGTCGATGGTGGTGAGATCGAACTGGATGGCCAACGCCTGCAGATCCGCTCGCCGCGCGATGCCATCGCTGCAGGCATCGCCTACGTCTCAGAAGACCGCAAGGCCCACGGCCTGGCGGTGAAGATGAGCGTGGCCCACAACATCACGCTGGCCAACCTGGGCGCGCTGGCCAGCGGCCTGGGCTTCATCGACGCGGCGCGCGAGCGCAGCACGGCCGAGCGCTTCATCAGCCAGCTCGGCATCCGCACGCCGTCGCCGGACCAGATCGCCCGGCTGCTGTCGGGCGGCAATCAGCAAAAGGTGGTGATTGCCAAATGGCTGTTCCGTGAAGCGCKCGTGATCCTGTTCGATGAACCCACCCGAGGCATCGACGTGGGCGCCAAGTACGCCATCTACGAGCTGATGGACCGGCTCGCGGCCGAAGGCGTGGGCGTCGTGCTGATCAGCTCCGAGCTGCCGGAGATCCTGGGCTTGAGCGACCGCGTGGCGGTGTTCCGCCAGGGCCAGCTCGCCACGCTGCTGAACACCCGCACGTGCAGCCAGCACGACATCATGCACCATGCCTCCGTCGGCTCATCCGAGCCGGCCAAGCCCTCCATGGCATCCCTCGAACCGACGACATGAACGACCGCCAGAAAGACCTGATCCAAAAATTTGCCGCGCTGGCGGGCCTGCTCATCCTGGTGCTGGTGTTCTCGCTGACGAGCAACGCCTTCTTCTCGGTCGGCAACGCGATGACGGTGTCGCTGCAGGTGAGCACCATCGTCTACCTGGGCATCGGTGCGACCCTGGTCATCCTGACCGGCGGCATCGACCTGTCGGTGGGCTCGGTGCTGGCGCTATCGGGCGTGGTGGCGGGCATGCTGGTCAAGAACGGCATGCCGGTGCCGCCGGCCATGGCCATCGGCGTCGTCGTCGGCGCGCTGTGCGGTGCCATCAACGGCCTGTGTGTGACCCGCCTGCGCCTGCCGCCTTTCATCGCCACGCTGGGCATGATGCTGGTGGCGCGCGGCGTTGCGCTGCAGCTCACCGACGCGCGGGCCATCTCCGGTCTGGGCGAAGCCTTTGGCGAACTGGGCAACGGCGCGCTGTGGCGCATCGAGAAGATCGACGAGCAGGGCTTCCCCGATATCGTCTTCCCCGGCATCCCCTACCCCGTCCTGCTGATGGTCGTGCTGGCCATCGCCGCCGGCATCCTGCTGCGGCGCACGACGCTGGGGCGGCATCTGCACGCTGTCGGCTCCAACGGCGAGGCAGCGCGGCTGTCGGGTGTCAACGTCGGGCGCGTCGCTATGTTTGCTTACATCGCCTCGGGCGCGCTGGCGGGCCTGTGCGGCTGCGTGCTGATGTCCCGCCTCGTCACCGCGCAGCCCAACGAGGGCGTGATGTACGAGCTCGATGCGATCGCGGCAGCCGTCATCGGCGGCACCTCGCTGCTGGGCGGTGTCGGCACCATCTCCGGCACGCTCATCGGCGCCTTCGTCATCGGCATCCTGCGCAACGGGTTGAACATGAACGGCGTCTCGTCCTTCACACAACAGATCATCATCGGTCTGGTCATCCTCGTCACCGTCTGGATCGACCAACTCCGCAACCGGCGCTGAAGACCGGTTCCATTCCTCAGGAGACATCCCATGCCCCGTCCTTTGATTCACGCGCTCGTGAGCGCCTGCCTGGCCCTGCTCGGCACTGCATCCCAAGCCGGCGAGATCGCCGTCATCGTCAAGACCACGAACTCGACCTATTGGCAGAACGTCAACAAGGGCGCCGAGACCGCCATCAAGGAGATTGCCGGCCACACGCTGACCTTCTCCGGCCCGGCCAGCGAATCAGCCATCGCCGACCAGGTCAACCTCGTCGAGAACGCCATCAACCGCAAGGTGGCCGGCATCGTGCTCGGCCCGTCGGACCCCGACGCGCTGGTGCCGGTCATCAAGAAGGCCTGGGAAGCGCGCATCCCCGTCGTGTTGATCGACTCGCACGTGTCCGAGGCCGGCAAGCCCTACTACCAGTCCTTTCTGACGACGGACAACCGCGCCGCCGGTGAGCTCTGCGCCAAACAGTTGATCGACAAGATCGGCACCACCGGCAAGGTGGCCGTCATGTCCTTCGTTGCCGGGGCCGGCTCCGAGGTCGGGCGCGTCGGCGCCTTCACAAGCTACCTGAAGGCCAACTCCAAGCTCGAGATCGTCGGGCCCTTCTATTCGCAGTCGCAGATGGCCACCGCGATGAACCAGACCACCGACGTGCTGGCCGCCCACCGCGACCTCAAGGCCATCTTCGGCGCCAACGAGCCCACCGCCGTCGGCATGGGCCGCGCGCTGGTGCAGAGCGGCCGCGCAGGCAAGCTGGTCGCCATCGGCTTCGACGGCAACCAGGACCTGCAGAAGTTCGTCCAGGATGGCACGCTCACGGGCATCGCGGTGCAAAGCTCCTTCCAGATGGGCTACCTGGGCGTCAAGACCATCTCCGACGTGTTGCAGAAGAAGCCAGTGCCCAAGTTCCGCGACACCGGCGTCGTGTGGGTCAACAAGGCCAACCTGCAGTCGCCCGAGGCCAAGGCCGTCCTGTACTGAGTCGACAAGCGACGAACTTCAATGCCGCGCTTGAACCACCTTCCCAGCCGCCCTCTCACCGGCGCCGGCCTGCAGCTGACGACGCTGGGCCTGGGCGCCGCGGCCCTGGCCGGCCTTTACGAGGCCGTGGATGACGCCACGGCCATCGCGACGCTGCAGGCCGCCTGGGGCGCCGGCGTGCGCTATTTCGACACGGCCCCTTTCTACGGCTACACGCGCAGTGAACGCCGCGTCGGCGAGTTCCTGTCGCGCCAGCCGCGGGACAGCTTCGTGCTGTCCACCAAGGTTGGGCGCCTCATGCATTCCGACCCGAAAGTGGCGGCCGGCAGCGACGGCTGGGCCAATCCCCTGCCCTTCCGGCCGGTGTATGACTACAGCTACAGCGGCGTGATGCGCTCCTTCGAGGACAGCCTGCAGCGACTGGGATTGGCGCGCATCGACATGCTGCTCGTCCACGACATCGGCCGCCTGACCCACGGCGACCAGCACGACCTTCATTGGCACGCGCTGACCACCGGTGGTTTCCGGGCGCTGGAGGAACTGCGCAGCCAGGGCGTCGTGCGGGCCATCGGCCTGGGCGTGAACGAATGGGAAGTGGCGCAGGACGCCATCGCCGCCGCACCCCTGGACTGCGTGCTGCTGGCCGGCCGCTACACGCTGCTGGAGCAAGGCAGCCTGGCCTTCCTGGACCAATGCGCAACGGCGGGCGTGAGCGTCGTCATTGGCGGCCCCTTCAATTCGGGGCTGCTGGCCGGGCAGGCCAAATACAACTATGGCGGCGTGCCACCGCAGGTGATGCGCCAGGCGCAGGCCCTGGACGGAACCTGCGCCGAGTTCGGCGTGCCGCTGCAGGCCGCGGCGCTGCAGTTTCCGCTGGCGCATCCGGCCGTGGTCAGCGTGCTGGCGGGCATGCGCTCGCCTGAACAGGTCGCAGCCAACGCCGCCTGGCTGGAGCGCGCCATCCCACGCGAGCTCTGGCATCGGTTGCGCGGCCGTGGCCTCATTGCCGGCAATGCGCCCCTGCCCGAGCGCGGGCCCCAGGACGACTGATGAAGGTCGACTCACATCAGCACTTCTGGCGCCTGGCCGATCGCGAGGGCCAATGGCCGCCCGCTTCGCTGCAGGCCGTCTACCGCGACTTCGGCCCCGAGGATCTCGCACCCCACCTGCAGGCCACCGGCATTGACGCCACCGTGCTCGTGCAGTCCTTGCCGAGCATCGACGACACCCGTTGGATGTTGGCACTTGCCGAGCGCACGCCCTGGGTGCGCGGGGTCGTCGGCTGGGTGGACTTCAAGGCCGCCGATGCGGCCGAGCAGATCGCCGCGCTGGCCCGCCACCCGCTGCTCAAGGGCCTGCGCCCGATGCTGCAGGACCTGCCCGAAGACAACTGGATCGCCGACCCGGCCTGCAGCCCGGCCGCCGAGGCCATGCAGCGCCATGGCCTGGTGTTCGACGCGCTGGTGCTGCCGCGCCAGTTGCCGGCCCTGGCCCGATTCGCCGCGCGCCACCCGGCCCTACCCATCGTCATCGACCATGCCGCCAAACCTTTCATCGCGCGCGGCGAGATCGAGCCCTGGCAAAACCACATGGCCGCATTGGCCGCCTTCCCCCAGGTGCACTGCAAGCTCTCGGGCCTGCTGACCGAGGCAGGCGAGCGCGGCGATGCGGCGGCCCTGCACCCTTACGCCCAGGCGCTCTGGACGCTGTTCGGCCCGCGCCGCCTGCTATGGGGCAGCGACTGGCCCGTGCTGCGCCTGGCTGCCGACTATGCCGACTGGTGGCAGCTCGCCCACCAGTTGGCCCGCCAATTCCACCCGGTTCCCCAACCTGACGACCTGCAGGCGCTTTTCGGAGGCAATGCCGCTCGCCTCTACCGCCTCGCCTCCACCACCTAGAACCATGTTGACTGTTTCCTGCGAATCCCCCGGCGTTCTCGTCGCTCACCAACGCCCTCGCCCCGAGCGCGGCCCCGCGGAGGTGTTGCTGCGCGTGAAGCGCGTGGGCGTGTGCGGCACAGACCTGCACATCTTCACCGGCCACCAGCCCTACCTCAGCTACCCGCGCGTCATGGGGCACGAGCTCTCGGGCATCGTGGAGGAAGCCGACGCTGACAGCGGCCTGAAGCCGGGCGACGCGGTCTACGTGATGCCCTACCTGTCCTGCGGCCACTGCATCGCCTGCCGCCAGGGCAAGACCAACTGCTGCGTGCGCATCCAGGTGCTGGGTGTGCACCGCGACGGCGCCTTTGCCGAATATGTCAGCGTGCCGCAGCGCTTCGTCGGCAAGGCCGATGGCATCACGCTGGACCAAGCCGCGATGGTGGAGTTCCTGGCCATCGGCGCACACGCGGTCCGGCGCGGCGAGGTTGCGGCCGGCCAGCGCGTGCTGGTGGTGGGCGCAGGCCCCATCGGCATCGGTGCAATGCTGTTCGCCCGCCTGCGTGGCGCCGTCGTCACCGCCCTCGACAGCCGCCAGGACCGCCTCGATTTCGCGCTGCGCCATGCCGGCGCCACTGCGGCCGTGGCCCTGGGTGAAGGCGACGAGGCGCAACTGTCGCAGCTCACCGAGGGTGAGTTCTTCGACGTGGTGTTCGACGCCACCGGCAACCCAGGCGCCATGGAGCGCGGCTTTCGCTTCATCGCCCATGGCGGGCGCTATGTGCTGGTGTCCATCGTGCAGGGCGACATCCGCTTCTCCGACCCGGAGTTCCACAAGCGCGAGGCCACGCTGCTCAGCAGCCGCAACGCCACGACGGAAGACTTCGAGACCGTCATGAAGGCGATGCGCGAGGGTCTGGTGCCCGATGTGGCGCTGGCCACGCACCGGCTGACGCTGGCCGATGTACCCGCCGGCTTTCCGCGCCTGCTGGATCCTGCCGAAGGCGTCATCAAGGCCATCGTCGAGTGCTGAGCATGAAGCCCCTCGTCCAAGGAGTACCTTGGCCGGTCCCCCGAGAGGACGGCGATGCTTGCCGGTTCGACCGGCAAGCACATCGCCCTGGCGGGCCGGCTTGGGAGCGGCCCGGCGCTCGGCCCGCGATGCCTGAATTCGAAACCGCTCGGCACCCATGAACCCAGGCCAGCCCATCCTGCAGTTCGGCACCAGCCGCTTCCTGCAGGCCCATGTCGATCTTTTCGTCAGCGAAGCCGCCGAGCGGGGCGAGGCGCTAGGCGGCATCACGGTGGTACAGAGCACCGGCAGCCCGGCCAGCACGATGCGCACCCGGGCCATGGCACGCGCTGAAGGCTTTGACGTCATCGTGCGCGGCCTGGCGCAGGGCCAGCCCGTGGAAGAGCGCAGAACGTGCCGCTCCGTGCGCGAAGCCTTCCATGCCACTACGGACTGGCCCGCCGTGCGCGCGCGGATGCGCGGGCCGGTGCAGGTGATCGTTTCCAACACCGGCGACGGCGGTTGGGCCTTGAACCCGGCTGACGGCGCCGCCCTGCTGCCCGGCGACGCCGCGGCGCCCTCGGCCTTCCCCGCCAAGCTGCTCGTGCTGCTGCACGACCGCTGGCAGGCGCAGCCCGACGCCGAGCTGACGCTGCTGCCCTGCGAGCTGGTGTCGCGCAACGGCGATGCGCTGCGCAACCTCGTCGTGGCGCTGGCTCGCCAATGGCAGTGCAAGCCGGCCTTCATCGACTGGCTGCTGGCCCGGCCGGTGTGGGCCAATTCGCTGGTGGATCGCATCGTGTCCGAGCCCCTGGAGCCGGTCGGCGCCGTGGCCGAGCCCTATGCGCTGTGGGCCGTCGAGGCGCAGCCGCGGCTGCAGTTGCCTTGTCGGCATCCCGACGTCGTCCTCACCGACGATCTCGCGCGCTTCGAACGACTCAAGCTCTTCTTGCTCAACCTGGGCCACACACTGCTCGCCGAGCAATGGCAGAAGGGCCGCCTTGCAACCGACATGACAGTGCTGCAGGCCATGCAGGACCCGGCGCTGCGCGAGCCGCTCGAAGCCGCCTGGCAGCAGGAGGTGCTGCCGGTGTTCGACGCGCTGGGCCAGGGCGATCAGGCGCGGGACTACCTGGTTGCCCTGCGCGAACGGCTGTTGAACCCCTTCCTGGCCCACCGGCTGGCCGACATCGCGCAGAACCATGAACAGAAAAAATCACGGCGCCTGCGTCCAGTGGTTGAATTAGCACGGCTGCATGCACCCGGCCTGGTGCAGCCCCGGCTGAACGCCGCGCTGGCAGCGCAATGAACAAGGAGCAAGCAATGCAACGCATGGGCATGGTGATCGGCATCGAGCCGGACCGCATCGCCGAATACAAGCGCCTGCACGCGGCCGTCTGGCCCGCGGTGCTGGCACGCTTGGCCGCCTCCAACATCCGCAACTACAGCATCTTCCTGCGCGAGCCGGAGAACCTGCTGTTCGGCTGCTGGGAATACCACGGCAGCGACTACGAGGCCGACATGGCGGCCATCGCCGCCGACGCCGAAACCCGCCGCTGGTGRACCTTCTGCAGCCCCTGCCAGCGTCCACTGGAAAGCCGCGCGCCTGGCGAGCACTGGGCAGCCATGGAGTGCGTCTTCCATGTCGACTGACGAAGCGCCGCCGCTGATCCTGCTGCACGCCAGCGACAACGTCGCCGTGGCGCGCGTGGCACTGGCGGAAAACGCAGAAATCGCTGCACCGGGTGGTGCTGTCTTGCGTGTTCGCACTGCCATCGACGCGGGCCACAAGATCGCGTTGCGCGCCATCGCGCCCGGCGAGGTCGTGCTGAAGTATGGCCAGCCCATCGGCGTGGCCAGCACCACCATCCAGGCCGGTGACCATGTGCACGTGCACAACGTCGACATGGCCAAGGAAGCGCCACCCCAGGCGGCCAGCCGCTCGCCCGCAGCGCCACTGGCCGCTGGCGAGGCGGCCAGTTTCGAGGGATTCGTGC
This sequence comes from Roseateles sp. P5_E11, assembly GCF_054049355.1. NCBI lineage: Bacteria > Pseudomonadati > Pseudomonadota > Betaproteobacteria > Burkholderiales > Sphaerotilaceae > Roseateles > Roseateles sp. P5_E11. The sequence continues at coordinate 12,455 of NZ_JBFUMO010000079.1, forward strand.
GAAATGACGGCMGTGTCGGCACGCGCAACTACATCGGCGTGCTTTCCAGCGTGAACTGCTCGGCGACCGTCTGCAAGGCCATCGCCCAGGCTTTCAGTGGCGAGGCGCTGGCTGCCTTCCCTGGCGTGGACGGCGTGGTCGCCATCACGCACGGAAGCGGCTGCGGCATGAGCGCCGAAGGCGAAGGCCTGGAGCTGCTGCGCCGCACGCTGCGCGGTTACGCGACCCACCCCAACTTTGCCGGCGTGGCGCTGATCGGCCTGGGCTGCGAAGTGAATCAGGTCGATCCGCTGGTGCAGGGCCTGCCTGCTGCAGCGCGTGAACGCATCCACACGCTGACGATCCAGCAGGCTGGCGGCACGCGCGAAGCCGTCGAGCACGGCAAGCAGCTCGTCCGTGAACTGGCCGCGCAGGCAAGCGCCGCCCGGCGCAGCACCGTGGCGCTGTCCCATCTCGTCATCGGCCTGCAATGTGGTGGCTCGGACGGCTATTCCGGCATCAGCGCCAACCCGGCCCTGGGCGCCGCAGTGGACCTGCTGGTGCGCCACGGCGGCACGGCCATCCTGTCGGAGACGCCCGAGATCTACGGCGCCGAACATCTGCTCACCGCGCGCGCCGCATCACCTGAAGTGGCCGAGCGGCTGCTGGCCCGCATCCGGTGGTGGGAGACGTATGCCGCCCTGCACGGCGCGCAGTTGAACAACAACCCGTCGCCCGGCAACAAGGCGGGCGGCATCACCACCATCCTCGAGAAGTCGCTCGGCGCCGTGGCCAAGGGCGGCAGCAGTACGCTCAACGACGTGGTCGAGTACGCGCAGCCCGTTCAGGCGCACGGCCTGGTGTTCATGGACACGCCGGGCTACGACCCCGTGTCAGCCACGGGCCAGGTGGCCGGTGGCGCCAACCTGATCTGCTTCACGACGGGGCGTGGCTCGACCTATGGCTGCAAGCCCACGCCTTCACTGAAGCTCGCCACCAACAGCCGCCTGTTCGAGCGCATGCCCCTGGACATGGACTTCAATGCCGGCGGCATCGTCGAGGGCTCGCAAACGGTGGCCGAGGCTGGCGAGGCGCTGTTCCGGCTGATCTTGGAGACGGCGTCGGGCCGTCTCACGCTGAGCGAGCAGCATGGACTGGGTGACAACGAGTTCGTGCCCTGGCAGCTGGGCGCCGTCATGTGAGGCGCGCGGCGCCAGCGCCGCGCTAGACGGCGATGGCGCGCCGCGCAGCCGATTCGGACGGTTCGCCGATCCAGCGACCGTGCGAGGCCAGCAGATGGCTGCACATGGCCGCCGCTGCGGCCTGTGGGTTGCGCGCCTCCAGCGCGTGCAGGACTGCTTCGTGCTCAGCCATCGCCGCCTGCCAGGTGTGGGTTGACTCGACACGCCCGCTCATGCGCGAGGAGATCGGGCTGTGGCGGCCGTCGAACAGCGTTCCCACCATGCCGACAAGCACCGAATTGCCGCACATCTCGGCAATGCTGAGGTGAAAGCGCCGGTCCGCCTCGACAGGCTTGCGGTCATGGGCGTGATCTTCGCGCATCGCTTCCAACGCGTCCTCGATGCGCCTCAGCCCGGCCTTGGTGACCCGGGCCGCGGCCAGCGTGATGACCGCACTTTCGAGCACGACGCGCGCCTGCATGAGCTCGGCGGGGCTCTCGCCCAACGCGGGTGTCGCCACATTGCCGCGCTCGGTGGCGGCGCAGAGGTACACGCCCGAGCCGCCGCGGATCTCGACGCGGCCGTCAATCTCCAGCGCGATCAGCGCCTCGCGCAACGATGGCCGAGACACACCCAGCTGCAGCGCCAGCTCACGCTCCGCCGGCAGGCGTGATCCGTCGGCGATGCCTTCGGTCTCGATCAACGCTCGAATCCGGTCCGCGACCAGCTGATATTGGCGGCGGGCGTCGCCGCCGCCGCGAGGTTGACTGGCCATGGCTCACTTGAATCAAAAAATTGGACTGACCAAATGCTATCGCGCGCCACGCGAAAGATTCGGCTTCGCAAGGAAAACCCTGGCGAAATCGCTCAAGGATCTGACCGTTTGAGGCGCCATGCCGGCGCGAGGCTGGTCGTTGCCTCAGTCGGCGACAGCCGCCCCGGCCGGCGGATCGGACGGTTCGCCGATCCATCGGCCGTGCGACGCCAGCAGGTGGCTGCCCATCGCGGCAGCCGCAGCCTGCGGGTTGCGCGCCTCCAGCGCATGGAGGATGGCCTGGTGCTCCGCCAGCGCCACGTGCCAGGCATGCGTTGGCTCGAAGCGCCCGCTCATGCGCGAGGAGATCGGGCTATGGCGGCCATCGAACAGCGTTCCCACCATGCCGACAAGCACCGAATTGCCGCACATCTCGGCAATGCCCAAGTGAAAACGCCGGTCGGCCTCGACCGGCTTGCGCCCAAAGGCATGGTCTTCACGCATCGCCTGCAAGGCCTCCTCGATACGCTGCAATCCAGCCGGCGTGACCCGGGCTGCCGCCAGCGTGACGACCGCGCTTTCGAGCACGACCCGCGCCTGCATGAGTTCGCCGGGGCTGTCTCCCAGGGCCGACGTTGCCACATCGCCCTGGTCCTGGCCGGCACAGACATACACGCCCGAGCCGCCGCGGATCTCGACGCGGCCGTCGATCTCCAGTGCAATGAGTGCCTCGCGCAACGACGGCCGTGACACGCCGAGCTGCAAGGCGAGGTCACGCTCCGCCGGCAGCCGCGACCCGGCCTCTCGGCCTTCCGTCTCGATCAAGGCTCGAATGCGGTCCGCGACCAACTGGTACTGGCGGCGCGTGTCGCTACCGCGAGGGTGTTGAGCCATGTTTCCCTGGATGTGGCAATTGGACTGACCACATGCTAACGCCCCAAATTGCGAAACTCGCGGCCACGTCACGAAAATCCCACTGAATAGCCCCTTTGTGCAGGATCAATTAGGGTATTCACTGGTCTTACCAAAAAGTCGAAATGGCAAAGTGGCAATACCAAAGTGGTTTGACCGAACGCCGCAGGCCATCGGCCTGAAAGCGCGAACTGCCTTCGCTTCAGGCCGCCGCGACACCCTCCAGGTTCGCTGCACCTATTGATCCCTCTGCCGGCCGGCGCGCAAGTGCTGGCCGGCCCGTTCCCGCCGCCATGCCGAATCTTCTTTCGCGCCGTCTCGCCCAAGTGGCGCTGGCGGTTGCCCTGCCCCTCGCCGCCACGGCCACCCTCGCGGCCGACATGCCCCGCCTCGCCCAGCGCGACGGCCGTCACGCGCTGATCGTTGACGGCGCGCCATTCACCATCCTGGGCGCCCAGGTCCACAACTCCAGCAACTACCCAGAGGCGCTGAAGAAGGTCTGGCCCGCCATTGCCGACATCCACGCCAACACCGTGGAGGTGCCGGTGGCCTGGGAGCAGATCGAACCCGTCGAAGGCCACTTCGACTTCTCCTTCGTCGACACCCTCGTCAAGCAGGCGCGCGAGAACAAGGTGCGCGTGGTGCTGCTGTGGTTCGGCACCTGGAAGAACACCAGCCCGCAGTACACGCCCGCCTGGGTCAAGTTCGACAACCAGCGCTTCCCGCGCATGGTCGAGCCGGACGGCAAGAACAGCTACTGCCTCTCGCCCCTCGGCGAAGAAACGCTCAAGGCCGACAGACGAGCCTTCACGGCGCTGATGGCCCACCTGAAGAA
>NZ_JBFUMO010000080.1:0-15736 GCF_054049355.1 Roseateles sp. P5_E11
CCCTTCCACCGGGTCTACACCGCCCAGCAAGCCCAGGCCTACAAGCCGCGGCTGAAGGCCTTCGAGTACATGATCGATTCGCTCGGCTGCAACCCCGAGGACCTGCTCCATGTGTCGTCGAGCCTGCGCTACGACCTGATGTCGGCCGACGACATCGGCATCGTCAACAAGGTCTTCGTCAACCGCGGCCATGGCCCCGGCTGCCCGGCCTACCGCTACACCGAGATCGCCGACATCGGCGGCCTGGCCGGCGTGGTCGGTCTCTGAACGTCGATAGCGGCCAGGCCATGAAACTCGATACCTACTGGACCGACAGCGTGCCGGCGTTCGTGCCGGCGGCGCGCGAGCTGCCGCAGCGCGTGGACGTCGCCATCGTGGGCGGCGGCTTCAGCGGCCTGTCCGCCGCCCTGGCGCTGGCCAAGCGCGGTGCCACGGTGGCCGTGCTGGAGGCCGGTGCGCGCGTCGCGTCCGAAGCCTCGGGGCGCAATGGCGGCCATGTGAACAACGGCCTGGCGGTCGACTATGCGGAAGCCGCCGCGCGCCATGGCGCCACGCGGGCAGCCGCCTGGTACCGCGCCTACGACGACGCCGTCGACGCCGTGGCGCAGCTGGTTCAGCAGGAAGGCATCGCCTGCGATTTCAGCCGCACCGGCAAGCTCAAGCTGGCGACACGGCCGGCGCAGCTGGAGGCGCTGCGGCGCAGCGTGGAACGCCTGCATGCCGACGGTGTCGACACCGACACCGAGATCCTCGATGAGGCCACCGTGCGTGCCGAGGTGCAGAGCGAGCGTTTCCACGGCGGCATGCTCTACAGGCGCAGCGGCCAGATGCACATGGGCCGCTTCGCCAACGGCCTGGCCGAAGCCGCCGAGCGCCAGGGCGCGGGCATCTTCACCGGCACCTGCGTGCAGCGGATTGAGCGCACCCACGGCCACGCCCACCGCCTGCACACCACGCGCGGCACCGTGGCGGCCGACCAGGTGCTGCTGGCCACCGGGGCTTCGCGCCACGGCGGCTACCGCAGCTTCGGCTGGCTGCGCCGGCGCATCGTGCCCATCGGCAGCTTCATCGTCGTGACCGAGCCGCTCGGCGCGGAGCGCGCGGCCGCGCTGCTGGCGGCGCGCCGCACCTACACGACGGTGGCCAACATCCACCACTACTTCCGGCTGACGGCCGACCACCGGCTGGTCTTCGGCGGCCGCGCTCGCTTCGCCATCAGCAGTCCGCAGCAGGACGCCGCCAGCGGCGAGGTCCTGCGCGCCGGCCTGCTGGAGACCTTCCCCCAACTGGCCGGCGTGCGGCTGGACTACTGCTGGGGCGGCCTCGTCGACATGACGCAGGACCGCCTGCCCCATGCCGGCGAGCGCGACGGCCTGTACTACACGATGGGCTACAGCGGCCACGGCACGCAGATGTCGGTGCTGATGGGCCAGCGCATGGCCGCGCTGATGGGCGGTGATGCGGCCGCCAACCCGTGGGCGGACCGTGCCTGGCCGGCCATTCCCGGCCATGTCGGCCCGCCCTGGTTCCTGCCCGCCGTCGGCCTGTACTACCGGCTGAAGGATCGCCTCGCCTAGCCTGGAGCGGGCGGCTCTCCCAAGACCCGCCCCGAACTCGTCAACCCCATAGAACACTGAACGAGAAACACACCATGAGCCATCGCCAACCCCTCGAAGCCCTTGTCGGCCCGCACGACAGCCAGCGCTTGTTCGAAGCGCTGAAACGCGGCGCCAGCCGCCGCGACATCCTCGGCCTGCTCGTTGGCGCCGGCATGCAGGCGGGCCTCGCCGGCACGCTGGCCGGCACGGCGATGACGGCCCATGCGCAGGCGCCCAGACGCGGTGGCAAGCTGCGCGTGGCCGGCGCCACGGCCGCGGCCAGTGACACGCTGGACCCGGCCAAGCAGTCCAACCAGGCCGACTACTCGCGCTGCAACATGCTCTACAACGGGCTCACGTCGCTGGACGGCAGCCTGACGCCGCAGCCGGCCCTGGCTGAGCGCTTCGACACCAAGGACGCCAAGACCTGGGTGTTCACACTGCGCAAAGGCGTCACCTTCCATGACGGCAAGGCGCTGACCCCGGCCGACGTCGTCTACTCGATCTCCCGCCACAAGGACCCCGCCACCGCGAGCAAGGCCAAGGTTCAGACCGACCAGATCGAGAGCATCAAGGCCAGCGGCGCCAACGAGGTGACCATCGTGCTCGCCGCGCCGAACGCCGACCTGCCGGTCATCCTGGGCACCTTCCACTTCCACATCGTCAAGGACGGCACGACCGACTTCAACGCCGGCATCGGCACCGGCCCCTACAAACTCAAGGAGTTCAAGCCCGGCGTGCGTTCGGTCGTCGTGCGCAACGAGGCCTACTGGAAGCCCGGCAAGCCCTATCTGGACGAGATCGAGTTCGTCGGCATCAGCGACGAGAACGCCCGCGTCAACGCGCTGCTGTCGGGTGGCATCGACCTTGTCGGTGCGGTCAACCCGCGCTCACTGGCGCGCATCGCCGGTACGCCGGGCTTTGCCGTGTTCAAGACGCAGTCGGGCCAGTACTCCGACCTGACCATGCGGCGCGACACCGGCCCTGGCGCCAACCCCGACTTCGTGCTGGGCATGAAGCATCTGTTCGACCGCGAGCAGATGAAGAAGACCATTGCGCTGGACCAGGCCGTCATCGGCAACGACCAGCCCATCGACCCCACCAACCGCTTCCACTTCGCCGGCCTGCCGCAGCGCGCCTTCGACCCCGAGAAGGCGAAGTTCCACTTGAAGAAAGCGGGCGTGTCCAGCGCGGTGCCGGTGGTGTGCTCACCCGCCGCGCTGTACTCGGTCGAGATGGCGTTGCTGCTGCAGCAGACCGCCAAGGAGGTCGGGCTGGACATCGACGTCAAGCGCATGCCGGCCGACGGCTACTGGTCCAACCACTGGCTCAACAGCGCCGTCGGCTTCGGCAACGTCAACCCGCGGCCGAGTGCCGACATGCTGCTGACGCAGTTCTTCAAGTCGGATGCGCAGTGGAACGAGTCGCGCTGGAAGAACGAGAAGTTCGACCAGCTGCTCGTTGCCGCGCGCGGCGAGACCGACCTCGCCAAGCGCCGCCAGATGTATGCCGACATGCAGACGCTGATCCACCAGGAGGCCGGCATCGGCATCCCGTTGTTCCTGGCCAGCCTTGACGGCCACAGCACCAAGGTCAAGGGCCTGTCACCCATCCCGCTGGGCGGGTTGATGGGCTACAACTTTGCCGAGAACGTCTGGCTCGCAGCCTGACGCCGCACTCTCCACCGCGCAAGGCATCCTATGAACGGGATCATCCTCAAGCTGCTCGCGCAGCGCATCGCGTTGTCGCTGCTGTCGCTGCTGGCGGTGTCGGTGATCGTCTTCGCCGTGACGGCGGTGCTGCCCGGCGACGCGGCCCAGGAGCAGCTCGGCCAGGACGCCACGCCCGAGGCCCTGGCTGCGCTGCGGGCGCAGATGGGGCTCGACGTTCCGGCTCCCACGCGCTACCTGCGCTGGCTCGGCGGCCTGGTGCATGGCGACTTCGGCAAGTCCGCGACGGCCTACCAGCCGGTGGCCGAGCTGATCGGCTCGCGGCTGCCCAACTCGCTGCTGCTGGCCGCCATCACGGCGCTGTTCTCGGTGCCGATCGCGCTGGCGGCCGGCATCGCGTCGGCGGTGTGGCGGGGCTCGTGGTTCGACCGCGCCGCGTCCACGGCCTCGGTGGGTGTCGTCTCGGTGCCGGAGTTCCTGATCGCGACGCTGGCAGTGCTGGTGTTCGCGGTGCAGCTGCGCTGGCTGCCGGCGCTGTCCTATGTCAACGACATCGAATCGATGGGCCAGCTGCTGAAGGCCTTCGCGATGCCGGTGCTGACGCTGACCTGCGTGATCGTCGCCCAGATGATGCGCATGACGCGTGCGGCGGTCATCGACCAACTGGAGGCGCCCTATGTGGAGATGGTTCGCCTGAAGGGCGCCTCGTCGCTGCGCATCGTCATATGCCACGCCTTGCCCAACGCCGTCGGCCCGATCGCCAACGCGGTGGCGCTGAGCCTGTCCTACCTGCTGGGCGGCGTGATCATCGTCGAGACGATCTTCAACTATCCCGGCGTGGCCAAGCTGATGGTCGACGGTGTCGCGCAACGCGACACGCCACTGGTGCAGGCCTGCGCCATGCTGTTTTGCAGCGGCTATCTGATCCTCGTCACGGCCGCGGACATCTGCGGCATCGTCGCCAACCCGCGGCTGCGTCACCGCTGAACGGAGCACAGGCATGACCGTCATTTCCATTCCCCTGCCTGTCGGGCGCTCGGTGGCCTGGCGCCGCCGGCTCGCGCAGTTCGGCCCTTCGGGTCTGCTCGGCCTCGTGGTCCTGACCTTCTGGGTCCTGGCCGCACTGTTCGGCCCCGCGCTGCTGGCCCGCACCGGCGCCCAGGGCGGTGGTGCCGTGTTCGCACCCATCAACGCCCACCACTGGCTAGGCACCGACTATCTGGGCCGCGACATGCTGGCCCGCGTCATCGAAGGTGCCCGCTACACCGTCGGCGTGGCTCTGGTCGCCACACTGCTGGCCAGCGGCACGGGCACCTTGCTGGCGCTGCTGGCGGCCGCCAGCGGGCGCTGGATCGACGGGACCTTGAGCCGCCTGCTGGACACGCTGACGGCCATTCCGAGCAAGATGTTCGCGCTGCTGATCGTGGCCGGCTTCGGTTCGTCGGTGCCCGTGCTGATCCTGACGGCCGCCGTCATCTATGTGCCGGGCGCCTACCGCATCGGCCGCTCGCTGGCCGTGAACATCAATGCGATGGACTACGTGACCGTGGCCCGCACGCGCGGCGAGGGCACCTGGTATGTGATGCGGCGCGAGATCCTGCCCAACATCCTCGGCCCGATGCTGGCCGACCTGGGGCTGCGCTTCGTCTACGTCGTGCTGCTGCTGGCGTCCTTGAGCTTTCTCGGCCTGGGCGTGCAGCCGCCGATGGCGGACTGGGGTTCGCTGGTGCGCGAGAACATCGGCGCGCTGGCCGATGGTGGCGCCTCGGTGATTGCGCCGGCCGGGGCAATAGCCAGCCTGACCATCGCCGTGAATCTGGTGATCGACAACCTGCCGGGTCGCAAGGCCCGCGAGAGGGGAGCACGCTGATGGGCAGCCTTGTTGAAGTGAGCAATCTGACGGTCACAGCCGGCGACGCGACGCTGGTCGACGCGCTATCGTTCACGATCCACCCCGGTGAAGTGCTGGCGCTGATCGGTGAGTCCGGCTCGGGCAAGACGACCACGGCGCTGGCCCTGATGGGCTATGCGCGTCAAGGCTGCCGCATCGCGGCGGGGCAGGTCCGCATCGGCGATGTCGACGTGCTCAAGCTCGACCCGCGCCAGCTGCGCGGCCTGCGCGGCCRCAAGGTCACCTACATCGCGCAGAGCGCGGCGGCGTCGTTCAACCCGTCGCGCACCATCCTCGACCAGGTCGTGGAGCCGGCGACGCTGCACGGCACGCTGTCGCGCCCGGCGGCTGAACTGAAGGCGATCGCGCTGTTCCGCGAGCTGGCGCTGCCCGACCCGGAAGGCATTGGCGCGCGCTACCCGCACCAGGTGTCAGGCGGCCAGCTGCAGCGGCTGATGGCGGCGATGGCGCTGATCACCGACCCCGATGTTGTCATCCTCGACGAGCCGACCACGGCGCTGGACGTGACGACGCAGGTGGAGGTGCTGCGCGCCTTCAAGCGGGTGGTGCGCGAGCGCCAGGTCACGGCGGTCTACGTCAGTCATGACCTGGCGGTCGTGGCCCAGATGGCCGATCACATCCTGGTGCTGCGCGGTGGCTGCATGCAGGAGCTGGGTGGCACCGACCGTGTGATCAGCCAGCCAGCGCATGAGTACACCCGCGAACTGCTGGCCGCCGCACGGCCGGTGGCGCGCGATGCGGGCCATGACGCCGGCAGCACGCCGACGCTGCTGGAGGTCAGCGGCCTGAGCGCCGGCTACGGCGCGCGGGATGCCCAGGGCCGGCCGCGGGTGTGCATCCTGCAGGACATCGACCTGCGGCTCGAGCGCGGCCAGGCCGTGGGCGTCATCGGCGAATCGGGCTCCGGCAAGACGACGCTGGCCCGCGCCGTCGCGGGCTTGCTGGGACCGAGCGCCGGCACCATCCGTTTCGACGGCCGGCCCCTGGCGCCAACGCTTGGCGCACGCAGCAAGGAGGACCTGCGCCGCATCCAGATCGTCTTCCAGTCGGCCGACACGGCGCTGAACCCGTCGCAGACCATCGAAAGCATCCTCGCGCGGCCGCTGCAGTTCTACCGCGGCATGAAAGGTGCTGCCCTGCAGCGCCGCATCGCCGAGCTGCTGGACCTGGTGAAGCTGCCGGCCAACGTCGCTGGCCGCCTGCCCGGCGGGCTGTCGGGCGGCCAGAAGCAGCGTGTCAACCTGGCGCGGGCGCTGGCCGCCGAGCCTGAGCTGCTGCTGTGCGACGAGGTCACCTCGGCGCTGGACACCGTCGTCGGCGCTGCCGTGCTCGACCTGATCGCCGAGCTGCGCCGCGAGCTGGGCTTGTCCATCCTGTTCATCAGCCATGACCTGCACACGGTCCGCGCGGTCTGCGACGAGATCGTCGTCATGCGGCATGGCTGCAAGCTAGCCCAGGTGGCGCGGGCCGACTACGACCGCGGGCCGCACCACCCCTACTACGAGCAGCTCGCGCGAGCCGTGCCCGAACTGCGGCGCGGCTGGCTTGAAGAACTCGACTCGCCGCGGCCCGTGCTGGTCGCCTGACAACGACGAAGGAAAACCCATGATGAACACGTTCCGAATCGCCGCCATCGCCGGCGACGGCATCGGCAAGGAAGTGATGCCCGAGGGCCTGCGCGTGCTGAGGGCCGCAGCCGATCGCTTCGGTTTCGCCCTCGAACTGCGCGAGTTCGACTGGGCCARCTGCGACTGGTACGCGCAGCACGGCCAGATGATGCCGGACGACTGGAAGCAGCAGCTCGCCGGCGTTGACGCCGTCTATTTCGGCGCCGTCGGCTGGCCGGCGACCGTGCCCGACAACGTCTCGCTGTGGGGCTCTCTGCTGAAGTTCCGGCGCGAGTTCGACCAATACATCAACCTGCGGCCGGTGCGGCTGTTCGAGGGCGCGCCATGCCCGCTGGCGGGGTGCAAGGTCGGTGACATCGACTACGTCGTCGTGCGCGAGAACACCGAAGGCGAGTACACCAACCTCGGCGGCGTGATGTTCGCCGGCACCGAGCGCGAGATCGTTATCCAGGAGTCGGTGTTCTCGCGCCACGGCGCTGATCGCGTGCTGCGCTACGCCTTCGAGCTGGCGCGCTCGCGCCAGCGCAAATCGCTCACCGTGGCCACCAAGAGCAACGGCATCGCCATCAGCATGCCCTGGTGGGATGCGCGCACCGACGAGATGGCGCGCCAGTACCCGGACGTGCAGGTCGACAAGCAGCACATCGACATCCTCTGCGCCCGCTTCGTGCTGCAGCCGCAGCGCTTCGATGTCGTCGCCGCGACCAATCTGTTCGGCGACATCCTAAGCGACCTCGGCCCGGCGACCACCGGCACCATCGGCCTGGCACCGAGCGCCAACCTCAACCCGGAACGCCAGTTCCCATCGCTGTTCGAGCCGGTGCACGGGTCGGCGCCCGACATCTACGGCCGCCGCATTGCCAACCCGATCGCCATGATCTGGTCGGGTGCGCTGATGCTCGACTTCCTGACGCAAGGGCAGGGCGCCGGCCGCGCAGCGCACGACGCCATCGTGCGCGCCATCGAGGACGTGATCCTGCGCGGGCCACGCACGCCCGACCTTGGCGGCGACGCCCATACCGAAGACGTCGGCCAGGCAATTGCCAATCGAGTGAAGGAATTCTGAAATGCCGTTGACGATTCAACATGACGACCTGCTGCCCGGCCGCAACTTCATCGCGGGGCAATGGCGCGAGGCGCTGGAGGGCCAACGTTTCGGGGTGACCGACCCGGCGACCGACGCGGTGTTCGCCACCGTGCCGGACAGCGGTGCTCTCGACGCCGCTGCGGCGCTTGAGGCGGCCCACGCGGCGTTTCTGATCTGGCGTGCGATGCCGGCCAAGCAAAGGGCGCAGATCCTCAATCGCTGGAACGCACTGATCCTCGCGCACCAGGATGACCTGGGCCGCCTGATCTCGCGTGAGCAGGGCAAACCGCTGGCCGAGGGGCGAGGGGAGGTCGCCTACGCTTCGAGTTATGTGGAATGGTTCGCTGCCGAAGCCACGCGTGCCAACGGCGACGTGATCCCCGCGTCGGTGCCCGGCCGGCGCATGTTCGCGCTGAAGGAACCGGTCGGCGTGGTCGCCGCGATCACGCCCTGGAATTTCCCTGCGGCGATGATCGCGCGCAAGATCGCCCCTGCGCTGGCCGCCGGTTGCACCGTGGTCTGCAAGCCGGCCGAGGACACGCCACTGACCTCGCTGGCGCTGGTCAAGCTGGCCGAGGAGGCAGGCGTCCCCGCGGGGGTGCTGAACATCGTGACAGCTTCGCGTGAACGCACGCCCGAGGTCGTCGATGTCTGGCTCGACGACCCGCGCGTGCGCAAGATCACATTCACCGGCTCCACACCAGTGGGCAAGCATCTGGCGCGTCGCGCCGCCGACACGCTCAAACGGCTGTCGCTGGAACTGGGTGGCAACGCGCCTTTCATCGTCTTCGAGGACGCCGACCTCGATGCCGCCGTCGAGGGCCTGATGGTGGCCAAGTTCCGCAACGGCGGGCAGACCTGCGTGAGCCCGAACCGGGTGTTCGTGCAATCGCCCGTGCACGACGCCTTCGTCGAGAAGCTGGCCGCTCGCATCTCGGCGCTCAAGGTCGGCCCGGCCAGCGACCCGGCCTCACAGATCGGGCCGATGATCAACGCGAGGGCCGTCGACAAGATCGAGCGCCATGTGCAAGACGCCGTTGAGCGCGGTGCGGCCACGCTGGTCGGCGGCGCGCGGCTGCCGGCCCTCGGACCGAACTACTTCGCGCCGACGCTGCTGGTCGGCGCCGACGGCGGCATGGCCTGCGCCTGCGAGGAAACCTTCGGACCGCTGGTGGCCATCACGCGCTTCGAGACCGAAGCCGATGTGATCCGCGCGGCGAACGACACACCCTTCGGTCTGGCGGGCTATTTCTATGCCACCGACGTGCGGCGCATCTGGCGCATGGCGGAGGCCCTGCAGACCGGCCTGGTGGGCGTCAACGAAGGCGCGCTAGCTGCCGAGGCGGCACCGTTCGGCGGCGTCAAGGAGTCAGGCTATGGGCGCGAGGGCTCGGTGCACGGCCTGGACGACTACATGCACCTGAAATACGTGTGCCAGGGGCAGCTTTGAGGTCATACCTTTTCTGCAAGGCCGCCTTTCAAATGCTGTGTCCGGTGACGCCGGCACTGGCCGCAAAGATCAACGTGGTGCGTCTTTGCTCGAACGCCGCAGGAAGGTTTGCCAAACGCCGGTGTTCGACGATGAACTCGACGGCTTTGCCGACGCGGACGTAGTCCAGGACGGGTACCCGCCGTCAGGGTCGCAGCGAGATGGTGTCCGTTCCAGGGAAGTCGGCCGGCAGCCGGGCCTCGGGATCGCGCCCCGCCAGCCATTTCAATGCACGCGGCATGACGGTCTGGAAGGCGGCGCAGCGCATGCCCGGCGATGCGCCCTGGCTGAACCAGACATGCCCGTAGGCGGACACGAAGACGCGGCCCCGGCCGTACCTCACGGTCCATTCGACGGGGAACTGCCGGCCGTCCACGCCGTCGTGTGCATAGGCGATCACGTCGACGTTGCGGGCCGGGCCGCGGGCGTAGCGGTAGACCTCCATGTCGGCGGCCCGCCAGCTGCGCGGCAGTCCGGCGTGGATGGGGTGCTGGCCGCGTTGGTGCACGAGCGTGTCGGTGCGATCGCCGTGCCAGGTGTCGTCGCCATCACCGGCGGGCACGGTCTGCAGTGTCTCGTCCTCGCGCACCAGCAGCGCCGAGCCGAAGTGCTTGTCGCGCCAGCCCAGGCCGATCATCTCGTTGTACTGGGGCCACTCGGCGAAGGCATTGTTCGCCTCGTGGTAGACGTAGAAGCCACCACCGCCGCGCACGAAGGCCTCGAAGGCGCGCTGCACTTCGGCCGGCCAGCCCGGCTTGCCGCCGAGGTTGTTGTAGCCCGACAGCACCACGTCGTAGCGCGTGAAGTCGGGCCGCCAGCGCGACCAGGCGGCGGGGTCGCTTGCATCCGGTGGCGTGATGGAGACGTTCACCTCGAACGCGCCATCGCGGGCGAGGATCTCGCGCACCAGTGCCAGCCGGCGCGGCCAGTCGTGGTTGCTGATGCCCTCGATGATGAGCAGCCGGATGCGCGGGGCTTCGGCGGCGCGCGCCAGCAGTCGCAGGCCGGCCGCTGCCAAGGCCAGTGCGGTGAACAGGAAGGTCCTGCGGTCACGTCCCATGGATGCACCCGATGGCCGCGCTAGAAGCGGTCGAAGAAGGCCTTGGTCTCGGCTGCCGAGAAGCCGGGCGGCCAATGCCCGCCGGCCGCGTGGCCGCACCAGACGACCGGCTTGCCCGCACTGCAGCCCTGGTACTCCACGCAGCCGTTGTTGCCGATGGGCTTGGTCGTGGCGCTACAGCTGTTGCGGGCCAGGAAGGTGTTGCGGGCATCCTCGCCGGCAGAGTAGGGCACGACGTTGTCATCCATGGCGTGGTCGAAGATGGCGGCGACGCGATGCGCCGAGCTGCCGCATCCACTCCACAGCGAGCCGGACAGCGGGGCGATGGCTCGCACCACGTCACCCATCTGGCAGCCGATGGCGTTGGACATCATGCCGCCGAAGCTGAAGCCGGTGGCGAACACCCGTTGCGGGTCGGTGCACACGCCTTGCTGGACCTGGCTGATCATGCTGCGCATGAAGCGGATGTCGCGGTCGCCGTCGTTGGCCCAGCCGGCATCCAGGCCTTGCGGGGCGATGAAGATGGCGTTGTCGCCGTACAGCGGCTTCAGTCCGAAGAAACCGCCCCAGGTATAGACATCGTTGGCGCTGCCGCCGCGCCAGTGCAGGCCGATGACGACGGGATAGGTCTTGTTGCGGTCGTAGCCGGCCGGCATCTCGATCCAGTAGCTGCGCTGGACGTTGTCCGACGTGATCGACTGGAGGCCGGTGCTGAACTTGGCCGTGATGCCGCAGCCGGCGCTGCCGGTGGCGACTGGTGCCGGGGGTGGTGGCGTGGGCGTTGGCGTCGAGGAACTCTCGGACGCCGAGCCACCGCCGCAGGCGGCGAGCGCGCAGAGGAGCAGTATGGCGCCCAGCACTCGCCGCGCCACCGTCGAATGCAGCCGTCTCATGGCTTGACGGGCTCCACCGTCACCAGCGCGATGTCGTTGCTGCGCATGGTCAGCTTCCACTGCAGCTTGCCGTCCTTGCCGACCTTGACGATGCGGTCCGCCTCGGGCTGGTCCTCGGTGAGGCTTTGCAGCTGGGCCAGCTGTTCGGCGCTCAGGTCCTTGGGAGCACCCATTTCGAGGTAGGCGGTGTAGGCGTCGTTGACCTTGTGGCCGGTGCGGCGCACCAGCACGCGGTAGTTGCCGGCGCTGACGTTGCGCAGGTTCAGCGTGACGGCGGGTGCTGGGCCGTTGGGCACCGGCTTGCCGAAGAAGACGCCGTTGCTGTTCTTCTTCTGGTCGGGATGCTGCCAGTCCCAGACCACCACGGCGGCCTTGCCGCCATCCACGGCAGCCAGCACCTTGTCGTCCTTGCTGGGCACCTCCTTGCCGCGCAAGGCGTTGAGGTATTTGTAGGCGAACCACGCCGGCTTGCGCACGCTGTCGCGCGTCATCAGGCCGAAGCCGCCATGGAAGGCGCGGTCCGGCGGGCCCGGCTCCTCGAACAGGTCGCTGTAGGTCCAGTAGCTCATCGCCTGCGCGTAGCCGCGCGTGCCGCGCAGCTTGGTCAGGATCCACGGYGCGCTGATGTAGCTGTCRTGCACCTTGTCGYRCGGGTTGTAGCTGGTGCTCCACTCSGTGAKGTACAGCGGRATGCCGGGGAASGSCGAGGCYTCGATCTCKYTGCGRTTGCGGCGCACGTCGCCAATGATGGAGTTGGCGTYRGGGKCCAGGATGCGGTCSGAYTKGCCGWAYTCGTCGAGGWAGCCYTCSGTSACGCCGTAGGTRTGGGTGGTGACGAAGTCSACCGGCACGCCTTSCTGCTTGGCATARGCCAGCARCTCGGGCACCCAGRMMGCGCCGGCMGTSGMCGGGCCGCCCACCTTCAGYKSCGSGTCSACCTTCTTGAGSGTGCGCGCSGTGTTGGCGTASAGCTCGAARTAGGCCTTCTGGTCGGCCTTYTCCCAGAAGCCGTCSAGGTTGGGTTCGTTCCAGACCTCGAACGGCCACTTGCGCACTTCTTCGGCGCCGTAGCGCTGGATCAGATGGCGCGCGAATGCATCGATCAGCTCGGCCCAGGGCCCCGGCTGCGGGTGCGAGGTGTTGCCCTTCCAATGGAAGATGGTGAGATTGGAGGTCGTCATCACCTTGGGCGAGAAGCCCAGTTCGATGAAAGGCTTGATGCCGCGCGCCAGCAGGGCGTCGTACAGGCGGTCGATGCCGGTCCAGTCAAACACCAGCTTGTCGCCTTCCTTCTTCACGGTGCCGTAGACGTCGTGGAAGACGTCGTGGAAGCGCACGGAGCGAAAGCCCAGTTCATCGACMGCGGTCTTCAGCTGYGCSAGGTTCTCCGGGCGACCCGTGGTGCCGACATAGTCGGAGCCGACCGCCAGATCGAAGAAGCGATCGACTGGCGCCTTCGCGGCAGCGATGTCGAGGTCGACCTTGCGTTCGGCCGGGCCGGCGGCGCCCGCCTGGGCGCACAGGCTCAGCGCCAGCACGGCGGCAGAGAGGGAAGTCAGGCGTTTGATCATGAGGGTGGGGCGGCGCGGGATGGCGTTCAAGGTTGGATGTCCCATTCGATGCTGTCGGTGGCGCCGCGCTCATCGCGCACGCGCAGGGTGGTGCGGCCCGGCGCCAATGGCACCGCGGGCCAGGCGGCGATGCGGTCGACGACGGGCACGGTGCCCATCGGCTTGCCATTGACTTCCAGGCTGGCCTGGCGGCCGTTGCTGTAGGCCTTCACGGCCACGGTGCCCGCGGGCCGCGGGCTGGCTCGGCGGTTGGCCAGATGCAGCACGGGCTCCCGCTGCCACCAGGCCTGCCAGAGCAGGAAGGCGTCCTTGCGGAAGCGCCGGTCGTAGGTGACGAGGCCCTTGTCGTTGACGCCGGGGGCGTCGCCTTCGTTGCGGCCTGCCGAGGCATGGTCAAAGCCCAGCCAGACGAAATGACCCCACAGGAAGGGGCGCGCCGAGAGCTGGCGGGCATAGGCCTCGTGGAAGAGGGCCTGGTACTGCTCGGGGTGCCAGCGCGCGCCCGGCTGCGGCCTTTTCGGCGGGTCTTCCTGCTGCAGCACGCTGGCGCCGGCGCCGTATTCGCCCAGGCCGATGGGCTTGGTCGGCAGCTTCTCGTGCAGGCGATCCGCCCAGGGGCCGATGTCGGTGAACTCGCCGTCGTACCAACCCCAATAGCGGTTGTAGGAGGCCAGGTCGGTCTGCAGCGCCATGGGATGGTCGTCCGGCGCGCAGCAGTGCGCATAGGTCGTCAGGCGTGCCGGGTCTTCCTGCTTGGCCAGGCGGTGCAGCTCGCCGAGCAGGTTGCGGATGGCGTCGTCAGAACGGTAGACCTCGTTGCCCACGCCCCAGACGGCCACCGACGCGTGGTGGCGGTTCTGGCGCACCAGCTCGCGCAGCTGCTGGAACAGGTTGTCGCGGAAGGCCGGCGCCTCGCTCATCGCCGCGTTGAGCGGGATCTCGGTCCACAGCACCAGGCCGAGTTCGTCGGCGCGTTCGTAGACGCGCGGTGGGTGCTGGTAGTGCACCAGCCGCAGCCCGGTGACGCCGAGCTCCATCAGGATGCGCAGGTCCTCGTCGACCTCGGCATCGCCCACCGCCACGCCGTGGCCGGGGCGGCCGGGGTGGAAGTAGTTGACGCCATGCAGCGGGTAGGGCTTGCCGTTGAGCAGGAAGCCGCGCTGCGGGTCGACGGCGACCTGGCGCAGGCCCAGCGGCAGCTGCACGGCGTCGCGCACAGTGGTCCCCTGGAGCAGTTCGGCGCTCAGACGGTAGAGGTAAGGGTCGAACACGCCTTGCCACAGGTGCGGCTTGGCTACGTTCAGCTGCACGCTTGCGGCGTCGGCTGCGCCGGCCGGCAGCTCCACTGCCTGGCTCTGCTGCAGCACGGTGCGGCCCGCGGCGTCGCGCAGTGTCAGGCGCAGCAGGCGCCGGGCGGGCAGGGCGGCGTCGTTGCGCAGCTGCACCCGCACCTTCAGCTGTGCGGCCGCGGAGGTCAGGGCCTCGGTGTCGACCTGGACGCCAGGGCCGCCATGGTCGAGCAGCTCGATGTGAGCGTCGTCGGTTTCAATGAGGCGCACCGGCCGTACCAGGCCGCCGAAGACGGTGAAGTCGCCGCCCAGCGGCGCCACCTGCGGCAGCGCGCCGTTGTCTACGCGCACGGCAAGCAGGTTGCGGCCGGGGCGGAGCAGGTTCGTGATGTCGAAGCGAAAGCGCGCATAGCCGCCGTCGTGGCGGCCGGCGCGCTGGCCATTGACCCAGACCTCGGCGGCCATCGTGGCGGCGTCAAACTCCAGGAACTGGCGCCGGCCCGCGGCTGCGGCCGGGCGCTCCAGGACGCGCCGGTACCAGGCGGCGCCGCGGTAGTAGGCGCCGCCCGCTTCGCCGTCGACGGCATTGAAGCTGTGCGGCAAGACGACCCGCGCCCAGGTGGAATCATCCAGCTCGGCCGCCGCCTTGGCGTCTCCAGCCTGGAAGCRCCAAGGCCCATCAAGCAGAAGCTGTTGACGCTGCGCCATCACGGGCATGGCTGTCAACATCACCGCCAAGGCCAGTGACAACTGCTGCATTGCCCGCCCCAACAGGGCGTGCCGAATTCTTCGAGACTTCGTCATGAGGTTCTCTGCAAGGGCCGGTCGGGCTGACCCTGGAAGCGCACCTTTGCTGACGCGTGGAAGAAGTTGGTCATCAACGAGGACATAAGTTTTTGATGGGAGCATCAGGAGCATGAACACAACAGCAAGTACCGGAAGTGTAGGAACCCAATTCGAAAGCGCTCTATCGCAACACCGCGTCAACCACCTGGTTTGGCGACAATGTGCATTATGTAAAATCAATGGCGTGCGGCGCCCATGGGGAACTTCAGCTTGCCAAATAGCAGCGCCAAGCACTGCGGCCCAAGTGCTCGCAGCAATGGCTTCATCCTGCGCTACCTCCCACAAAGGCGCCAAGAAATCGACGCACTCGGTCCCTCGCAGCGACTACTCCACTTATTTAAGCGCTTCCTTCAAGGTCTCCGCACCTTCCACGATCGTCTTGCCGTTGCCCGTCAGCACCGCTGCAGCGAAGTCGATGACGGCGCCAATCTTGGCGAGCTTGGCCTTGACGCTCTTGACCTTGGCAATCACCTGCTGTGCCGCGTCGACCGCCGACTTGATGTGCTCAGCTGAAATCTTCGCTTCACCTGCTTGCAAGAGGATGCTCAAGCCGGTGAGAGCGGTAGCTTTCGCTGCAAGGCGGTCTTGTGTCGCCAGGACGGCGTCGATGACCTCCTGCGCGGTCGCCTTCTTCAAATCCTCATTGAGCGCATCAAGCTGGTCGTTCAGGAACGTTCTCAACGAGGCCAGCGA
>NZ_JBFUMO010000081.1:0-15625 GCF_054049355.1 Roseateles sp. P5_E11
CCCTACGACAGCTCGCTGTTCATCGACATCTCCATCTCGCAGGTCGTCGAGACGCTGGTGGAGGCCGTCGCGCTGGTGTTCCTCGTGATGTTCCTGTTCCTGCAGAACATCCGCTACACCATCATCCCCACGCTGGTCGTGCCCATCGCGCTGCTGGGCAGCTTCGCCACGCTGCTGGCCCTGGGCTTCTCCATCAACGTGCTGACGATGTTCGGCATGGTGCTGGTCATCGGCATCGTGGTGGACGACGCCATCGTCGTGGTGGAGAACGTCGAGCGCGTCATGAGCGAGGAGGGGCTGTCGCCCCTCAAGGCCACGCGCAAAGCCATGGGGCAGATCTCCGGCGCCATCGTCGGCGTGACGGTGGTGCTGATCTCGGTGTTCGTGCCGCTGGCCTTCTTCTCGGGCTCCATCGGCAACATCTACCGCCAGTTCTCGGCGGTGATGGTCAGCTCCATCGCCTTCTCGGCCTTCCTGGCGCTGTCGCTGACGCCGGCGCTTTGCGCCACGCTGCTCAAGCCCGTGGAGGCCGGCCACCACCTGGAGAAGCGCGGCTTCTTCGGCTGGTTCAACCGCGGCTTCTCGCGCACGGCCAAGGGCTACGAGGGCTGGGTGTCCAAGTTCATCTACCGCGGCGCGCGCATGGCCGTGGTCTACGCGGCCGTCATCGCGGCGGCCGTGCTGGTGTTCCAGAAGCTGCCCACCTCCTTCGTGCCCAATGAAGACCAGGGCAACATCCTCGTCAACATCCAGCTGCCGCCGGGCGCCACCCAAGCCCGCACGCTGAATGTCGTGAAGCAGGTCGAGGACTACATGCTCAAGCAGCCCGAGGTGGAGAGCATGGTCGGCGTCGTCGGCTTCAGCTTCTCGGGCGCGGGGCAGAACGCAGGCCTGGCCTTCGTCACGCTCAAGCCCTGGGACGAGCGCCAYGGCCCCGAGCACTCCGCGCAAGGCCTGGCCGCCCGCGCCTTCGGGGCGCTGAGCAAGGTGCGCGACGCCATCATCTTCCCGACCAGCCCGCCGCCCATCCGCGATCTGGGCCGCGCCAACGGCTTCGCCTTCCGCCTGCAGGACCGCAGCGGCCACACGCGCGCCGAGCTGCTGGCCGCGCGCAACCAACTGCTGGGCGCCGCGGCCAAGAACCCGCTGCTGAACGCCGTGCGCCCCGACGGCCTGGAGGACGCCGYGCAGCTGGAGCTCAGCATCGACCGCGAGCGTGCGCAGGCGCTGGGCGTGAACATCGGCGCCGTCAACGCGGTGCTGGGCACGTCGCTGGGGTCCACCTACGTGAACGACTTCCCCAACACCGGCCGCCTGCAGCGCGTCATCGTGCAGGCCGATGCGCCCGCGCGCATGCAGCCCGAGGACCTCGCCCGGCTCAACGTGCTCAACAGCGCCGGCCAGCCGGTGCCTCTGAGCGCCTTCTCGACCAGCAAGTGGGTCACCGGCGCCATGCAGACCGTGCGCTACAACGGCTACTCGGCCATGCGCATCCTGGGCGAGCCGGCCAAGGGCGTGTCCACCGGCGTGGCCATCGCCGAGATGGRGAAGATCGCGGCCACCCTGCCCGACGGCTTCGGCTACGAGTGGACCGGCCAGTCGCGTGAGGAAAAGCTCTCGGGCTCCACCGCCTTCATCCTGTTCGGCTTCTCGCTGCTGGCCGTGTTCCTGTGCCTGGCCGCGCTGTACGAGAGCTGGAGCATCCCGCTCGCCGTCGTCCTCGTGGTGCCGCTGGGCGTGCTCGGCGTGGTGCTGGGCGCCACCTTCCGCGGGTTGGAGAACGACGTCTATTTCAAGGTCGGCATGATCACCATCATCGGCCTGTCGGCCAAGAACGCGGTGCTGATCATCGAGTTCGCCAAGGACCTGCAGGCCCACGGCAAGAGCGTGTTCGACGCGGTGCGCGAAGCCGCCCACCTGCGCTTTCGCCCCATCATCATGACCTCGCTGGCCTTCATGCTGGGCGTGCTGCCGCTGGTGCTCGCCAGCGGCGCGGGCTCGGCCAGCCAGCGTGCCATCGGCACGGGCGTGCTGGGCGGCATGTTGACCGCCACGGCGCTGGCCGTGTTCTTCGTGCCGGTGTTCTTCGTCGTCGTGCGCCGTTTCTTCCCGGGCAGCGAGCGGCAGCGCAAGCGCGATGCCCACGAGGCGGAAGATGACACGGGAGGCCAGGCATGAAAACGTCTCTCTCGCTGATCGCCCTCGCGGCGCTGCTGGCCGCCTGCGCCGGCCCCGAGCCCAAGCGCCCGGTTGCCTCGGAAGCCGCGGCCGCAGCCGTGCCGCAAGCCTTTCCGCAAGCCGGTGGCCCTGGCGCGACGGCCGCCACCGAGTTGCCCTGGGCCCAGGCCTTCAAGGGCGCGCGGCTGCAAAAGCTGATCCCGCTGGCCCTGGCCAACAACCGCGACCTGCGCGTCGCGGTGCTCAACATCGAGAGCGCCCGCGCCACCGCTTCGGCGCGCGATGCCGACCTCTGGCCCACCGTCAACGCCGGCATCAGCGGCTCGCGCACGCCGACGGCGGCTGGCGGCATCAACAGCGTCTACCAGGCCGGCCTGCAGGTCTCGGCCTATGAGCTGGACCTGTTCGGCCGCCTGCGTGGCCTGAGCGCCGCGGCCGCCGCGCAGGTGCTGGCGGCACAGTCCAACCAGCAGGCGGTGCGCACGGCGCTGGTGGCGAGCGTCGCCAATGCCGAGATCGCGCTGCAGGCCGACGAGGCCCTGCTCAAGATCACGCGCGACGCCCTCGCCACACGCGAGCAGTCGCTGTCGCTGACCCGCCAGCGCTTCGAAGGCGGCGTGTCAGGCGAGCTGGACCTGCGCTCGGCCGAGTCCTCCTGGCAGGCAGCCCGCGCCGTGCTGGCCCAGGCTCAGCGCCAGCGCGCGCTGGACGAGAACGCGCTGGCCCTGCTGATCGGCGGCCCGCTGCCGGCCGACCTGCCCGCGCCCACCGGCGACCTGGCGGACTTCGAGCCCCTGGCCGAGTTGCCCGCCGGGGTGCCCAGCGAGGTGCTGACACGCCGGCCCGACATCCGCCAGGCCGAGTTCCAGCTCGGCGCAACGGACGCCAACATCGATGCCGCCCGCGCCGCCTTCTGGCCGCGCATCACGCTGACCGGCAGCGTCGGCACGGCCAGCGGCCATCTGTCCGACCTGTTCAAGAACTCGGCCTGGAGCTTTGCGCCGCAGCTGATCCAGCCCCTCTTCGACGCCGGCCGCAACCGCGCCAACCTGGCCGGAGCACGTGCGTCGCGGGACATTGCGCTGGCCCAGTACGAGAAGGCCATCCAGACCGCCTTCCGCGAGGTCGCCGACAGCCTCGCGGGCCGCGCCACGCTGGCCGAACAGCGCGCCGCACTGGCTGCCCAGGTGGAAGCCGAGACTCGCCGCCTGAACGCGGCCGAGCAGCGCTACACGGCCGGTGTCTCCAGCGCCCTGGACCGGTTGGACGCACAGCGCTCGCTGTTCGCGGCCCAGCAGACCCTGGTGCAGGTGCAAAGCCAGCGCGCGCAGAACCTGGTGGCGCTGTACCGTGCCTTGGGCGGCGGAGGCTGACCCCATGCGCGGGCTGGCGCTTGCCCTTGTCCTGCTGGCGCTGCTGCCAACGGCGCAGGCCCAAGGGACGCTGCGAGAACGCATCAAGGCCCGCATTGAGGAGCGCCGCGCCGACAAGGGCGGCGGCCTGCAGGAGCTGCAGGTGCAGGGCCGCAAGGTGCTGGTCCATCTGCCGACGGGTTATGACGCCAGCCGCCCCGCGCCGCTGGTGCTGGCCTTCCACGGCGGCGGCGGCCATGCCGGGTACATGGCCGACGACGAGAAATACGGCTTGCAGAAGAAGGCCGACCAGGCCGGCTTCGTCGTCGCCTTCCCCAATGGCTACAGCAAGCTGCCGGGTGGGAAGTTCGCCACCTGGAACGCCGGCGGCTGCTGCGGCGACGCGCGCGACCGCAATGTGGACGACGTCGCCTTCGTCCGCGCCACCGTCATGGCGATCAAGGAAAAATACAGCATCGACGCCAGCCGCGTCTTCGCCACCGGCATGTCCAACGGCGGCATGCTCAGCCACCGCCTGGCCTGCGAGGCCGCCGATGTGTTCCGCGCCGTCGCTTCGGTCGCCGGCACCGATGCCACCGCCAGCTGCGCGCCGAGCAAGCCCATCGCCGTGCTGCACATCCACGCCAAGGATGATGACCATGTGCTCTTCAACGGCGGCGCCGGCCAAGGCGCCTTCCGCGACGAGAGCAAGGTCATGAGCTTCATCTCCGTGCCCGAGACGATCTCGCGCTGGGTGCAGCGCGACCACTGCGCGGTGCCGCCCCAGCGCGTGCTCGACAAGCCCGGCGCCACCTGCGAGACCTACAGCGGCTGCAGCGGCGGCGTCAGCGTGCAGCTCTGCGTCACCGAGACCGGCGGCCATTCCTGGCCCGGCGCGCAAAGCGTGCGCCGCGGCAAGGAGGCGGCCTCACAGGCGCTGGACGCCAACGACGTGATCTGGCGCTTCTTCGAGCAGGCCTCACGCTAGACCCTGCTGGAATCGCTTCCAATTTTCTGACCCATACTGCGCCGCACAACCAATGCCGCCCTCGCCGCCATGCGTTTCCTGACTGCCGCCCTCCTCCTTGCCACCAGCCTTTGCGCCACCGCCGGCGGCCCGCCGGCCATCTACGACGAAGGCGTCGACGCCAAGGCTGCGATCCGCGCCACCTTGGCGGAAGCCGAGAAGGCCAAGCTGCCCGTGCTGGTCGTCTTCGGCGCCAACTGGTGCGGCGACTGCCGCATGCTGGACAACAGCTTCAAGCACGGCCCGAGCGCGCCGCTGATCGCCAAGAACTTCAAGGTCGTCAAGGTCGACGTCGGCCGCTTCGACCGCAATGTCGACATTGCCGAGGGCTATCGCGTGCCGCTGAAGAAGGGCATCCCCGCCGTCGCCGTGCTGTCGCCTCAGGGCAAGCTGATCTACGCCACCGAAGGCGGCGAGCTGGCCGACGCCCGCAAGATGGGCGACCAGGGCGTCTACGACTTCTTCACCCGCGTGACTGCCTCGGCCAAGTGACGGTCTCCCTGACCGGCGCCTCGTGGGCCCTGCGCACGCAGTTCTTCGTGCTGGGCGTGATGTTCGCCACGTGGGGCGTGCATGTGCCCACCGTCAAGGCCCATTACGGGCTGGGCGAGCAAACCCTGGCACTGGCCATGCTGGCCGGCGGCGTCGGCGCGCTGCTGGCCCTGGCCCAGGCGGGCCGCATCGTCGGCCGCTTCGGCCCCAGCGCCGTGGCCGCCACCATGGGCGTGCTGTGTTGCGCCAGCGTCGCCTGCCTGCTGGCGTTCTCGTCCTATGCGGCGCTGCTGGTCGTCATGCTCGGCTTCGGCATCACGGGCAGTCTGCTCGATGTGTCGGTCAACGTCGAGGCGACCGAGATCGAGCGCCTGTCCAAGCGGCCGCTGATGAGCGGCTTCCACGGCATGTTCAGCCTCGGCGGCATGGCAGGCGCGGGCCTGGGCAGCGTCGCGCCGGCGCTGGGCCTCACGCCGCAGGGCCATCTCTTCGTGGCCACCGGCCTGGGTGCCGTCTGCGCGCTGGTGGCCAGCCGCGCGATGCTGCCCGTCGAGCCCGGTGCGGCCGACGAAAAGCGACCGCTGAGCATTCCGCGTGGCCCGCTGCTGCTGCTGGGCGTGCTGGCGTCCATGGGCTTGATCGCCGAGGGCGCGATGTACGACTGGAGCGTGCTCTTCATGAAGCAGGAGCGCGGCAGCGAGCCCAGCACCGCGGCCCTCGCCTACGCCAGCTTCAGCGGCGCGATGGCTGTGGGCCGGTTCGGCGGCGACTGGGTGCGAGCGCGCATGTCGGGCACGAAGCTGATGCGGGCCAGCGGCGTACTCGGCGCCGCCGGCATGGCGCTGGCGTTGGCCCTGCCCTCGCCCGTCGTGGCGCTGATCGGTTTCGCGCTGGTGGGGCTGGGCCTGTCCAACGTCGTACCGGTGATCTTCAGCGCGGCGTCGCAAGTGCCCGGCGTGTCTTCAGCCCACGGCATCGCGGCGGTGTCTGGCGTCGGCTACCTCGGCATGATGGCCGGCCCGCCGCTGATCGGGTTGATCGCCGAGCATTCGTCGCTGACCGCCGGCCTGGTCGTCGTCGTCGTGTTCGCCGTCTTCATGGCGCTGTCGGCGAAGCGGGCAATGCGCGGGGCCTGACGCCGGGCGCAGCAGGACGAAACCGGGGCGGGGTCATCTACCCACGACCGGCCGGCTTGGGCCACTTGATGCGCGCGGTGAGCTCGCCCTTGTGCTGTCGCATGGCGGGCAAACTCGTTTCGGAATTTAAGGCATCAAGCTGGCAGGACCGAAGATAGCGAGACAGTTTCGGAATTTAATGAATTTGAAGTTGTAAAGCCACAGCTGTGGCATGATTTCGGAATTCAAGAAATTTGTCCTTCCGGCATCGTCCGGAGCGCCTCATCACGGGAATTCCGAAATGACTTCCAACCCTAGCGCCCCGCCACCCGAACTCCTGCGCGTCGTGGATGCCGGCGCCCTCGGCCCGGCCATCCGAGCCCGTCGCCGCGCACAGTCGCTGCGCATCGACGATGCGGCCTCTTTGAGCGGCGTCTCCGTCGACCTGCTCTCCCGCCTCGAGAACGGCAAGGGCTCCGTGCGACTGGACAAGCTGCTGGCGGTGTTGGACAGCCTGGGGCTCGCCCTCGTGCTCGGCCCCAAGGACCACCCAACGATGCAGTCCGTCTCGCGTCCCGGAGTCGAGCCTCCCGAGCAGCCATGAACTCGGCCGCCGACGCCCCTGTTGCCCCGCATGCGCTCAACCTCTGGGCCGACGGCCAGAAGGTCGCGACGCTGGGCTATGGGGCCCTGAACGACCGGTGGTCGCTGGACTACGACGCGAACTGGGTCGCGGCGCCGGGAGCGTTTCCCCTGTCGCCTGCGCTGCCCTTCCAACCCCCGGCCGACGGCTATGCCGTCGGTGCCGTGAAGCGCTTCGTGGAGAACCTGTTGCCCGAAGGCCGCGCGCTCGACATCGCGGCCACGACTTACCGCGTCTCCAAGTCGAACATCTACGCCCTCATCAGCGCACTTGGGACCGAGACCACCGGGGCGTTCCGATTCTGGCGCTCGGATGACGTGCCGCCGGCCGCCGCCGCCAAACCGCCGCGTGAGGTGACCCGCGAAGAACTGGACCAACGAATTGCCGAGCGCGACCAGATTCCGCTGGCCGTCTGGGATGGCAAGGTCCGCATGTCCATCGCGGGCGTGCAGGACAAGTTGATGGTCTACCTGGACCGCCCGCTGAGCGACGCAGGACGTCTGTTCCTGGTCGAGCCGCCGTTGGCATCGACTCACATCCTCAAGCCCGACCCCGCGCGTGCGGTGACGCCGCATCTGGTCGTCAACGAACACTTCTGCATGTCATTGGCGCGGCGCATGAAGCTGCCCGTCGCGGAGGTCGGCATCTATCGGACACCACGGCCGGTACTCGTCGTCCGCCGCTTCGACCGGGTTGTCGTGCAAGGCGCCGGAGACGGTGCCGCGCATGGCGCCAACGAGCCCACCGTGCGGCGCCTGCACATCATCGACGCCTGCCAGGCCTCGGACCTGCCCGAGAGCTTCAAGTACGAGCGGAACCTGGGGAGCGGCGAGCACGTCCGCAACATCCGGGAGGGCGTGAGTTTCGAAATGCTGTTCGAACGCGTGGAGCAGACCGTCAACAAGGCCGTGGCACGCATGACCCTGCTGAGGTGGGCCTTGTTCCAATTCCTGATCGGCAACTGCGACGCGCACGGTAAGAACTTCTCGTTCTTCGTGCGACGCGAGGGACTGGACCCGGCGCCCTGGTATGACCTGGTCAGTGTGGTTCAGTACGCAGGCATCGACCACCAGTTGGCCATGGCCTGGGGCGATGCCTTCTCGCTGGAAGAGGTAGGAGCGTTTCAGCTGGCCGACTTTGCGCAGCGATGCGGGGTCGACAGGAAGCTACTGAAACGCGAGGCCGCACGGCTGGCCAAACTGGTGGTGGAACACGCGCTGGCACAGGCCTTGGCGGACGACTACATCGACGACAGTGAGCGCGCCTTTGCAGGCCAACTCCGTGATTTCGTCGTGGGACAGGCTACCCGGTTGACCAAGCTCGCTGACGAGGCGTCCAAGATGAAGCCTGAGTTTCTGTGACGCCTTGGAGTTCGCGGCGCTGACCACAGGGGCACAGAGGCACCGAGAAGCAGCCTTCATGCCTTGCCTCTGTGCCTGCGTGCCTATTTGGTTTGCCTTTGAGCTCCATCTCAAGGCGCCACCTCGCACTGCACCCCCGCTTCCGCTAGCAGGGCTGGAAACGGCGCTGGCGGCACCTGGTCGGTGAACAGCATGTCGACCTCGTCGAGCCTGGCCAGCTTGACCATGGCCGGCCGGTTGAACTTTGAATGATCAGCCGCCAGCCACACCTGCCGCGAGTGCTCGATGATCGCCCGCGCCACCTTGACCTCGCGGTAGTCGAAGTCGCGCAAGGTGCCGTCGTCCTCGATGCCGGAAATGCCGATCAACCCGATGTCCACCTTGAATTGGCTGATGAAGTCCACCGTCGCTTCGCCGACGATGCCCCGGTCGCGGGACCGCACCACGCCACCCGCCACGATGACCTCGCAGGCGGGGTTGTCGCTCAGGATGGCGGCGAMATTGAGGTTGTTGGTGATGACCCGCAGGCCCTTGTGGTTCATCAGCTCGCGCGCAACCGCCTCGGCTGTCGTGCCGATGTTGATGATCAGCGAGCAGTCTTGCGGCACGACCGCCGCGATGGCGCGCGCGATGCGCTGCTTGCTGTGCTCGTTGAGCTGCTGGCGCTGCCGGTACGCGATGTTCTCGGTCGTCGAGGTGGGCATGCGCACGCCGCCGTGAAAGCGCGCGAGCAGGCCCGAAGCGGCGAGCTGCTTCACGTCGCGACGCACCGTTTGCAGCGTCACGCCGAACTGTTCCGCCAAGGCCTCCACCGAGACCGCGCCGCGATTGCGCACCTCCTGGATCAGCAGGGCTTGTCGAGGGTTGGGGATCATGCGCGCAAGGCTGGGTTCAAGTTTGGAGGTTCAGCGTAAAGGCGCGCCGAGATGTTCCATAGGGGTGGATTTGCTCTTGCGCAGCGTTCGCTTGTGGCTTAAAAAGAAAAACTTCGAACGCATACGAACAAAATCGAACATCCATGGCGCGACTGCGCGGCGACCACTCACGAAGATCGGAGACAGCTTGAACGACTCCCCGACGGGCGTGACTCAACCGGCCGCATCTCCCGTCCACCCGAGTGCAGCGCAAGCTTGCGACGTGCTCATCGTGGGCGGTGGCATCAATGGTGCCGGCATCGCGCGTGACCTGGCCGGGCGCGGCCTGTCGGTGGTGCTTTGCGAGAAGAACGACCTGGCCGCCCATACGTCGTCGGCATCCACCAAGATGATCCACGGCGGCATCCGGTACCTGGAGTACTACGACTTCCTGCTGGTGCGCAAGGCGCTGGCCGAGCGTGAGGTGCTGCTGCGCAGCGCCCCGCACATCATGCGTCCGCTGCGGCTGGTGGTGCCCCACGACCCGAGCATGCGCCCGGTGTGGATGATGCGCATCGGCCTGTTCCTCTACGACCACCTCGCGCGACGCGAGTTCCTGCCCGGCTCACGCACCATCAGCCTGCGCGGGCACGCATTGGGCGCCCCGTTGAACCCGCGCTATTCCCGTGCCTTCCTGTACTCCGACGGTTGGACCGACGATGCCCGGCTCGTGGTGCTCAACGCGCTGGATGCCGCCGAGCGGGGTGCCCAGGTGTTGACCGGTTGGCGCTGTATCGACGCCCAGCGCGACAGCACCCATTGGCAGGTCACCCTCAAAGACGGCGCGGGCACCGTCCGCCTCGTGCGCGCCCGCGCCCTGGTCAACGCCGCGGGGCCGTGGGCGGCGCAGTTCCTGAAGGAGCACGCCCACGCGCAGGCATCGAAGATCAAGCCGCTGCGGCTGGTCAAGGGCAGCCACATCGTCGTGCCCAAGCTGTTCGACCACGACCACGCCTACGCGCTGCAAGGCGCCGACAAGCGCGTCATCTTCATCATTCCCTACGAGGGCGACTACACGCTCATCGGCACCACCGACGTCGAGCACAAGGGCCCGGCCGGCGACGCGAAGATCGACGACGACGAGATCCGCTACCTCTGCGAGCAGGCGAGCCGCTACATGGTCAAGCCGGTGGCGCCGGGCGACGTGGTGTGGAGCTACTCCGGCGTGCGTCCGCTGATCGAGGACGACGCCGAAGATCCCTCGGCCGTGACCCGTGACTACCTGCTCGAGCTGGACACCGACGGCCCGCCCTTGCTGACCGTGTGGGGCGGCAAGATCACGACCTTCCGCAAGCTGGCCGAAGACGCGGCGGACGGGCTTTGCAAAGGCCTGGGCTTGAAGACGGCCGCGTGGACCGCAGGCACCTGGCTGCCCGGTGGCGACCTGAGCGCCTGGATCGGCCCGGCCACCCGGCCCGACGTCGACTTCGCCCGTTTCGAACAGAAGCTAGGGGAGCGGCACCCGGCGCTGCCGGTCAAACTGCGCCATCGGCTGGCGCGTTGCTATGGCGCTCGCATCGACAGGGTTCTTGGGGCCGAAGGCCTGGGTGAAGAGATCGCACCGGGCCTGCACGAGGGCGAGCTCGTCTACCTGCACGACCACGAATGGGCACGCACGCCCGACGACGTGCTGTGGCGCCGCACCAAGCTCGGGCTGCACATGAGCGAAGCACAGCGCCGGGACGTCGCCCGCTGGTGGGCGACGCGCTGGCCGGGTGAAACGACAACGACAAGCATTGGAGACAGCGTGAGGACGACGACATGGAGTTGACGCTGGAGCGGGTCGGCAAGGTGGTGGGCCCCGAGACCCATCTCTACCCACTGGACCTGAAGCTCGCGCCGGGCGCCGTCACGGTGCTGCTGGGCGCCACCCAAGCGGGCAAGACGACCCTGATGCGCTTGATGGCGGGGCTGGACAAGCCCACGCACGGCCAGGTCCACGTGGACCGCCAGGACGTGACCGGCATGCCGGTGCGCGAGCGCAACGTCGCCATGGTGTACCAGCAGTTCATCAACTACCCGTCGATGACCGTGTACGACAACATCGCCTCGCCGCTCAAGCTGCGCCGCGAGAAGAACATCGCCGGCCGCGTGCAGGAGCTGGCCGCCAAGTTGCACATCGAGCCCTTTCTCTCGCGCCTGCCCGCGGAGCTTTCGGGTGGCCAGCAACAGCGTGTGGCGCTGGCCCGCGCCCTTGCCAAGGCCGCGCCCTTGATGCTGCTCGATGAGCCCCTGGTGAACCTGGACTACAAGCTGCGCGAGGAACTGCGCGACGAGCTCACGCAGCTCTTCGCCGCGGGCGACTCCACCGTGGTCTACGCCACCACCGAGCCCACCGAGGCCTTGCTGCTCGGCGGCTACACCGCCGTGATGGACGCCGGCGAAGTGCTCCAGTACGGCCCCACGGCCGAGGTGTTCCACCGGCCGCGGTCGATCCGCGTCGCGCGCGCCTTCAGCGACCCGCCGATGAATCTCATCGCCGGCAACGCCACCCCGTCGGGGGTGAGCCTGCCGGCGGGTGTGCAGGTCACGACTCCCCTGCCCGCCACCCGCAGCGCCGCGCTGACCCTCGGCGTGCGCGCAAGCGCGCTGCACCTGCAAAGCCGCCCGGGCGACGTGGCGCTTCCCGGCACGGTGGAGCTGGCGGAAATCTCGGGCTCCGACACCTTCGTGCACGTGGAGACCCCGGTGGGAGAACTGGTTGCCCAACTGACCGGCGTGCACTTCTTCGATTTGGGCGCCAGCCTCACRCTGTACCTGAGCCCTGGCCAGGTGTACGTGTTCGACGCCAGCGGCGAGCTGCTGGTGGCGCCGAGCAAGGAGCTGACCTGATGGCCCGCATCGAACTCGACCTGGCTCACGCCTACCGCCCCAACCCCCAGCAGGACGAAGACTACGCGCTGCTGCCGCTGAAGATGGTCTTCCGCGATGGCGGCGCGTATGCGCTGCTCGGCCCCTCGGGCTGCGGCAAGACGACGCTGCTCAACATCATCTCCGGCCTCGTCACGCCGTCGCAGGGCACGGTGCAGTTCGACGGCGTCAACGTGACGCGGCAGACACCCCAGCAGCGCAACATCGCCCAGGTGTTCCAGTTCCCCGTCATTTACGACACGATGACGGTGGCCGAGAACCTGGCCTTCCCGCTGAAGAACCGCGGCGTGCCGCGCGACAAGATCAAGCAGCGCGTGGGCGTCATCGCCGAGATGCTGGAGCTGAGCGGCCAGCTCGACACCCGCGCCGCCGGCCTGGCGGCCGATGCCAAGCAGAAGATCTCGCTCGGCCGCGGCCTGGTGCGCGAGGACGTGAGCGCCGTGCTCTTCGACGAGCCGCTCACGGTGATCGACCCGCATCTCAAGTGGCAACTGCGCCGCAAGCTCAAGCAGATCCACAAGGAGCTCAAGCTGACGCTGATCTACGTCACCCACGACCAGGTCGAAGCACTGACCTTCGCCGAAGAAGTGGTGGTGATGACGCGAGGCCGCGCGGTGCAGATCGGCTCGGCCGGCCAGCTCTTCGAACGCCCGCAGCACACCTTCGTCGGGCATTTCATCGGCTCGCCGGGGATGAACTTCCTGCCGGCAGATGTCGTCCCCGGTGCACCCGCCGGTGCGACGAAGCTCGGCGTTAGGCCCGAGTACGTGACGCTGACTGAGCCCCACGCGGCCGGCGCATTGCAGGCCGTCGTCACGCAGCGGCAGGACGTCGGCACCTACTGGCTCGTCACCGCCAAGGCAGGCGACAGCGTGATCCGCGCGCGCCTCAGCCCCGACCTCACGCCGGCCGCCCTTGGCGAGACCGCGTGGTTCAGCGTCAAGGGCAGCCACACCTGCTATTACAAGGACGAGGAGTTGATGGCATGAAGCCGGTCAATCAGAAGGCGTGGTTCCTGATCCTGCCGGTCATCCTGTGCGTGGCGTTCTCCGCCATCCTGCCGCTGATGACGGTCGTGAACTATTCGGTGCAGGACATCATCTCCCCCGAGCGCCGCGTGTTCGTCGGCACCGAGTGGTTCAAGGCGGTGATGCGCGACGAGGACTTGCAAGGCGCACTGCTACGCCAGGTGGGGTTCTCGCTGTCGGTGCTGCTCGTCGAGATTCCGCTGGGCATCTGCCTGGCGCTCTCGATGCCGGCTCAGGGGTGGAAGTCCTCCGCGGTACTGGTGCTCGTGGCCATCTCGCTGCTCATCCCGTGGAACGTGGTCGGCACCATCTGGCAGATCTACGGCCGCACCGATATCGGCCTGATGGGCGCCGCGCTCGCCTGGCTGGGCGTGGACTACAGCTACACCGGCCATGCGACCGACGCCTGGCTGACGGTGCTCGTGATGGACGTGTGGCACTGGACGCCCCTCGTCGCCCTGCTTTGCTTCGCCGGCCTGCGCGCCATCCCCGACGCCTACTACCAGGCCGCGAGCATCGACGGCGCCAGCAAGCTGTCCGTCTTCCGCTTCATCCAGCTGCCCAAGCTGCGCGGCGTGCTGATGATCGCCGTGCTGCTGCGCTTCATGGACAGCTTCATGATCTACACCGAGCCCTTCGTGCTGACCGGCGGTGGCCCCGGCAACGCGACGACCTTCCTGTCGCAGTACCTGACGCAGAAGGCCGTGGGCCAGTTCGACCTCGGCCCTGCCGCGGCCTTCTCGTTGATCTACTTCCTCATCATCCTGCTGCTGTGCTTCATCCTCTACAACTGGATGCAGCGCGTGGGCACCCAGCCGAAGGAGGTGGCCCATGGATGAGCGGCGTTTCAAGAAGCGCACGATCTTCCTGGTCGCCTATCTGCTGTTTGCCATCCTGCCGGTGTACTGGATGGTCAACATGTCGTTCAAGACGAACACGGAGATCCTGTCCAGCTTCAGCCTTTGGCCGCAGCACTTCACCTGGGAACACTACAAGACCATCTTCACCGACGAGAGCTGGTACTCCGGCTACATCAACTCGCTGATCTACGTGGCCATCAACACGGTGATCTCGCTGCTGGTGGCCCTGCCGGCGGCCTACGCGTTCAGCCGCTACAGCTTCCTCGGTGACAAGCACGTCTTCTTCT
This sequence comes from Roseateles sp. P5_E11, assembly GCF_054049355.1. Lineage (NCBI taxonomy): Bacteria > Pseudomonadati > Pseudomonadota > Betaproteobacteria > Burkholderiales > Sphaerotilaceae > Roseateles > Roseateles sp. P5_E11. The sequence goes on from NZ_JBFUMO010000081.1 coordinate 14,129, forward strand.
GGCTTTTGACCAACCGGATGACGCCGCCGGCCGTCTTCCTGCTGCCCTTCTTCCAGCTCTACACCACGCTGGGGATGATGGATACGCACATCGCCGTGGCGCTCGCGCACCTGCTGTTCAACGTGCCGCTGGCGGTCTGGATCCTGGAAGGCTTCATGAGCGGCATCCCGCGCGAGATCGACGAGACGGCCTACATCGACGGCTACTCCTTCCCGCGCTTCTTCCTGACCATCTTCGTCCCGCTCATCAAGGCCGGCGTGGGCGTGGCGGCGTTCTTCTGCTTCATGTTCAGCTGGGTGGAACTGCTGATGGCGCGCACGCTCACCAGCGTGAACGCCAAGCCCATCGTGGCGACGATGACGCGCACGGTCAGTGCCTCCGGCATGGACTGGGGCGTGCTCGCCGCCGCCGGCGTGCTGACCATCGTGCCCGGCGCGATCGTCATCTGGTTCGTGCGGCACTACATCGCCAAGGGTTTCGCGATGGGCCGCGTCTAGCGCCCGGCGATCGACCGAAAGGAGACAAGCATGTTCGAGTGGATGGCCTGGACGCTGCCGGTGGCGGTGTTCTTCTGCAGCATCGTGCTGATGCTGATCGGCATGACGGTCTGGGAGCTGAAGTCGCCCACCACCAGCCGCCGCGGCTGGCTGCCGCTGGAGACGACCCGCGGGGACCGCCTGTTCATCGGCCTGCTGGCGGCGGCCTGGGTCAACCTGGCCTTCGTGGCCTTGAGCGAGAAGATGGTCACGTGGTTCGGCCTCGTGGACGAGCCGTCCATCTGGATCAGCTTCGTCATCTCCATGGCGCTGCTCATGCTGATCATGCGCAAGGGCTAAGAGGGTGAGAGGACATCCAGCATGCCCGCTTTGACTCCCCAAACCACCCTGCTCGTCGTTGCAAATGCTCGCCGTAGCCCGAGCTACGGCTGTGCTTTGCGCCTAGACCAGGGCGCTTTGGGAAGCCATCTCGGCCACGCCGGATGCCCTCTCACCCTCTGAAGCGACGCAGTTTTTTCAAGAAGGCGGCCGGCCATCTCTTCCCGACCGGCGTGCCAGTGCAAGCAATGGGAAGCCATCTCAGGAGACAGACATGAAATTGCGCTTGAATGCCGTGGCCTTTGCCGCTGCTGCTCTGGCTGTGGGTCAGGGCGCATGGGCCGGCGAGGCCGAAGCCAAGAAGTGGATCGACAGCGAGTTCCAGCCCTCCACGCTGAGCAAGCAGCAGCAGGCGGATGAGATGAAGTGGTTCATCGACGCTGCCAAGAAGCTGCAGGCCAAAGGCGTGAAGGAGATCTCGGTGGTGTCCGAAACCATCACCACGCACGAGTACGAATCCAAGACGCTCGCGAAGGCCTTTGAAGAGATCACCGGCATCAAGGTCAAGCACGACCTGATCCAGGAGGGCGACGTCGTCGAGAAGCTGCAGACCTCCATGCAGTCGGGCAAGTCAATCTACGACGGCTGGATCTCCGACTCCGACCTGATCGGCACCCACTAC
>NZ_JBFUMO010000082.1:0-15402 GCF_054049355.1 Roseateles sp. P5_E11
GTCCTGATGACCGTCGGCGGTCTCAGCGCTTGGGCCCAACAAGCCCCCGCGGAACCGCAGCAGATCGAGCGAGTGACCGTCACCGGTTCGGCGATCAAGCGCATCGACGCCGAATCCAGCGTGCCTGTCACCATCGTCAAGATGGCTGACCTGCGCAGTGCCGGCGTGACCTCCGTCGAACAGGTGATGGCCAACCTGGTGGGCGTCCAGCAGTCGACCAATGCGGCGCAGTCCATCGGCTCGGGCAGCGGCGGCGCATCCTTCGCCGACCTGCGCGGCATCGGTGCCGACAAGACCCTGGTGCTGTTGAACGGCGAGCGCATCGCCAACAACGCGGTCGACGGCTCGGCGCCCGACCTGAACATGATCCCCTTCGCTGCGATTGACCGCATCGAAGTGCTGCGCGACGGCGCCTCGGCCCTGTACGGCACGGACGCCATCGGCGGCGTGATCAACTTCATCACGAAGAAGAGCTACAACGGCGGCACCATCACGCTGGGCTATGACTCGCCCAAGCACAAGGGTGGCCGCGCCAAGAGCGCCAACGTCGGCTTCGGCTTCGGCGAGCTGGACAAGCAGGGCTTCAACCTCTCCGGCTTCCTCAGCATGAAGAAGGAAGACCCGATCGCCGGCAACGAGCGCGACTTCAACAAGCGCATCGTCGGCGGCCTGTCCAACAGCACCGATCCCGCCAACTACACCCAGGATTTCAGCGCGCTCTACAACCCGGCCGCTCCGGCCTGCGCGGGCACCGCCCTGATCCCGATTGCTGGCGGCACGCAGTGCAAGATCGTCACGCCCAACTTCGTCGACTTCGCGCCCAAGTCGGACACGGCGTCCGGCATGCTCAAGGGCACGCTGCGCGTCAATGATTCGCTGGAACTGGGTGCAGAAGGCTTCCTGACCCGCAACCGGGTCACGACGCGCATCGCCCCCGTGCCCTACGGCGGCTATTACATGAACCCGACCATGCCCAATGGTCAAAAGAACCCCTATTTCCCCACGGCGCACATCGACCCGACCTTCGATGACGGCACGGCCGGCCTTACCATCTTCAACCCCTCTGCTGCCTTCGCCAACCCGGTGGCCGTGCAGCCGGGCTTCGCCTACGTCTTCTGGCGCGATTTCCCGAACGGTTCGCGCGCCCAGATGAACGAGAACAAGCAAAGCCGCATCGTGCTGTCGGCCGAAGGCAACGCCCTCAACTGGGACTACTCGGTCAAGTTCTCGGCCAACAAGAACACGGTCGACCAGAACCTGACGGGTGGCTACGGTGACGGCGACATGATCGGTGAAGGCCTGCTCGAAGGCGTCATCAACCCCTTCGGCGCCCAGAGCGCCGCCGGCACCGCCCTGCTGGAAAAGGCGGCCTTGAACGGCAAGCTGCAGACCGCCACCGGCAAGATCAACATCTTCAAGATCATGGCGAGCCGCGAACTGGGTGACTGGTTGGGCGCTGGCCGCCCGGCGCAGATCGCCGTGGGTGGCGAGTACCGCAAGGAAAACTACGATTCGCACCCGGTCAAGGAATTTGCCCAACTCGTCTCGGCGTCGACCGGCGTCGATCCAGATGCGACGGCCAAGGGCACGCGCAAGGTCGGCGCCCTGTACACCGAAGTCAACGTGCCGGTGAACAAGATGCTTGAGCTGACCGGCTCGGTGCGCTACGACAAGTACAGCGACTTCGGCGACAGCACCAATCCCAAGCTGTCGTTCCGCTTCCAGCCCAGCAAGGAAATGCTGTTCCGCGGCTCGGCATCGACGGGCTTCCGCGCGCCGACGCTGTTCGAGCTTTACAGCTCGACTTCGTTCACCAACACGGCCGGCAACTTCAACAACCCGATCAACTGCCCGGGCGGCACCCCCATCCCCGGCGCATCGCAGGCCAACTGCAATGGTCAGTTCCAGGTCCAGAACGGCGGCAACCCCAATCTGAAGCCTGAGAAGGCCAAGAACTACACCCTGGGCGCCGTGTTCGAACCCATGACCGACCTGAGCCTGGGCATCGATTTCTGGGCGATCAAGATCAAGAACGCGATCGCCGTGCTGCCGCAGTCGACGCTGTTCCAGAACTACACGCAGTGGCAGCAGTACTTCCACTTCTCCCAGCCCGGCAACCTGCTGTCCATCACCAGCAACTGCCCGGGTCCGAAGTGCGGTTACGTTGAACAGCTGAACCAGAACCTGGGCGGCACCAACACCAACGGTATCGACCTGAGCGCCCAGTACCGCCTGCGTTCCAACGTCGGCCAGTTCGACTTCGCGTTGAACAGCACCTTCGTCAACAAGTACGAGTACCAGGACTACCCGTCGGGCCCGTGGAACCAGAACGTTGGCATCTACTCCGGTGCCGGCCCGATCTTCAAGTGGCAGCACAACCTGACGGCCAACTGGGCCTACAGCAGCTTCGCTCTGGGTACGGCGGTGCACTACAAGTCCGGCTACGTGGACTTCACGCCGACCAACCACGTCTCGGCGTTCACGACGACCGACCTGTACGGCAGCTGGTCGCCGATCAAGGGCGCTTCCCTGGTGCTGGGCGTTCGCAACCTGTTCGACCGCGACCCGCCGTTCACCAACCAGGCCGACCTGTTCCAGTCTGGTGGCTGGGATTCGCGCTACGCAAACGCAGCGGGCCGCACCTACTACGTGCGCGGCACCTACTCGTTCTAAGCTCCCAACGGGCTCAGCCCCGAAAGCCGCTCAGCTTGCCTGAGCGGCTTTTTCTTTGTCGTGGCCAAGGCCGACCGCTACAGCGGCGACCTGCTTTGACTTGAGGTCCTGAGCGGGAGCACCAGCGCACCCTCCGGAAAGCGGGTGCTCATGAAGTCCACGAAGGCCTTCACCTTCGGGCTGGCCAGGCGCCGGGAGGTGTGCAGCACCCACAGCTCGACCTCCTTGCCGTCCAGGCTGCCCCACTGCACCAGTTCGCCGTCATCGACTTGCTGCCCGACGATGGACCGCGGCACCAGCGCGGCACCGGCGCCGGCCAGCGCGGCGTCCCTGAGCATCAGCATCGACGAGAGCCCGAGCACCGGCACGGGCTCGATCAGCAGGCGGCCCTCGTCGACAGACCAGGTCTCGCCGTCCCGATAGGCGCTGACGACGGCGGGCACGCGCACGGGCGCAGCGCCAGGCGCGGGCCTGGCGATGGACGGCGCGGCGACGACCACGAGGCGGTCCTTCGCAAAACAGCGGCCCACCAGCGCCGTGTCCACCCGCGGGTTGGGGCGGATGGCGACGTCGAACTGCTCGTCGACGAGATCCACCACCCGATCTTCCGCCACCACCTCCAGAGTGACGTCGGGATAGAGCCCGCGGAACTCCGCGCACAGCCGCCCCATCGCCAGCTGTGAAAACAGGATGGGTGCCGCCACGCGCAGGCGCCCGGCCACCTTGCCGCTGCCTTCCCGCGCCGCGCCGATCGCATCGGCCACCTCGTGCATGGGCCCTTCGGTACGGCTGAGCAGCAGCTGGCCGGCCTCGGTCAGCTCCAGTCCCTTGCCGCCGCGCTCGATGAGGCGCACGCCCAGTTGCTCCTCCAGGTCCGCCACGCGCCTGGACAGCGTGGCCTTGGAGCGCCGGCTGGCCCGGCTGGCTCGGCCAAAGCCACCGTGCGTGGCCACGAGGTTGAAGTCGGTCAGGGCGTTCAGGTCCATATCGTCTCAATTCGAAGACACATTGTCCTGATTTTGGCGTCTGTGTTTATGTATTGCAACGGCCTATCTTTCGTCCAAGCCAGCGAAACAAATCGCCTGGCCCTGGTCCTTCCCCTTAATCAGCTTTCAAGAGAGTCCATCATGAGCATCCTCGTCATCGGTTCCACCGGCACCGTCGGTTCCCTCGTCGTCCAAGGCCTGGCCAAGCAAGGCGCTCAGGTCAAGGCGATGGTCCGCCGCACCGGCACCCAATCCCTGCCCGCCGGCGTCGACGGCGTCGTCGCCGACCTCGGCGACGTGAACTCGTTGCGCCTGGCGATGAGCGGCGTGCGCACGCTGTTCCTGCTGAACGCCCTCGCCCCCGACGAGGTCACGCAGTCGCTGCAGGCGCTCAGCGTCGCCCGCGAAGCCGGCATCCAGCGCATCGTCTATCTGTCGGTCATCCACGCCGACCTCTACACCGACGTGCCCCACTTCACCGGCAAGCACACCGTGGAGCGCATGATCGAAAGCCTGGATCTGCCAGCGACCATCCTGCGCCCGGCCTATTTCATGCAGAACGACGCCAGCATCCAGCCCGTCATCGAAGGCTACGGCGTCTTCCCCATGCCCATCGGCGCCAAGGGCTGCGCGATGGTGGACGTGCGCGACATCGCCGACATCGCCGTGGCCGAGCTGCTGCGTCGCGACCGCTCGCCGGAACCCCTGCCCCGCCTGACGCTGGAAGTGGCCGGCACCGAGGTCTTCACCGGCGAGACGGCCGCCGCTGTCTGGGGCCAGGCGCTGAATCGCGAGATCCGCTACGGCGGCGACGACGTGCAGGCCTTCGAGGCACAACTGGCCGCGCAGCACGTGCCCGCCTGGATGGCCTACGACCTGCGCCTGATGATGAGCCGCATCCAGCAGCTCGGGCAGATTCCCGCCGCCGGCGCTACCCAGACGCTGGAAAAGATGCTGGGCCGCCCGCTGCGGACCTACCAGGCCTTCGTGGCCGAGCGGGTGGCGACCTAAGGCTTGCTAACCAGGACGACGCCGGCCAGCACCAGCAGGCTGCCGGCCACGAAGCTGGGCGACAACGCCTCGCCCAGCAACCAGACACCCAGCAGCACGCCAAACAGTGGCGTCATAAAGGTGAAGGCGCCCAGGCGCGAGGCTAGGTAGCGACGCAGCAACCAGAACCAGGCCAGGAAGCTGGCGAAGGACACGACCAGGCTCTGGAAGGCGAGGTGGGCCCAGACGGCGGCAGTCGGCTCGAAGCGCCACTGACCCGTCGCCCAGGCACCCGGCAGCAGCAGCACGAAGGCGCCGAGCAGCTGGTAGCACAGCGTCTCGGTCGCCGGTGCGGCGGCCAAGCGCGTACACCGGATGGTGACCGTCGTAGCGCCCATGGCCAGGCCGGCCAGCACCGCGAGCAGGTCTCCCAGCAGCGCAGAGCCGTCAGGGGCCAGACCGCCCCACAGGAAGGCCAGCGCGATGCCTCCGAATGCCAGGCCTATGCCCGCCCAGCGACGCCGGTCGAGGCGCTCGGCCGGCAGCCGCCAGTGCAGGCCCAGGGCTGTGAACAGCGGCGAGGTGTAGAGGAAGACGACGACGTGCGAAGCCTGGGTCAACTGCAGCGCCAGGGCCACGAGCAGGAATTCCAGCGCGAACAGCGAGCCCGCCGCGGCACCGGCTGCCCAGCGGCGGCGATCCAGCGCCTCGCCGCGCCAGCGCATCAGACCGGCGAGCAGCAACAGGGCGATGCCGGAGCGCAGGCCGATCATCAGCATCGGGCCGGCCTGCGCCGTCACCGCCTTCAGCGACACCTGCTGCAGGCCCCAGAGGCAGCACAGCAGGAGCATGACGCCGCCGGCGCGGGCGTCGAGCGGGCCGGCCGTGATGCCGGGCGGCCGGGCAAGCTTGGCGGGTAATGCGGTTGGGGCGGGATTGAGGTACTTCATGGCCGCCAATGTGCCGGTCGGCCGCGAATCCGAAAAGCACATAATTCGCTTCCAAATCATCCGCTTTTCGAATTCATGCGCGATCTGCAGATCGACTGGCTGAAATGCTTTGTGGCCACCGTCGATGCTGGCTCCCTGTCCAGCGCCGCGGCCGAGATCCACCGCTCGCAGTCGGCCGTCAGCATGCAGCTCAAGAAGCTGGAGGCGGCCGTCGGCCACCGCCTGCTTCGGCGCGATGCGCGCCAGTTGGAACTGACGCATGAGGGCCAGACCCTGCTGGGCTATGCGCGACGCATACTGGACCTTCAGGCCGAGGCCCAGGCGGCGCTGCGCGAGGACGATGTCTCAGGTGTCGTGCGCCTGGGCGTACCGGATGACTACGCTCGCAGATACCTGACACCGGTCCTCAAGCGCTTTGCGCCGCGCCATGGCGGCGTTGAGATCCAGCTGGACTGCGAGCAGTCGACCTCGCTGATCCCGCGCGTGGCGCGTGGCGATCTCGACCTGGCCCTGGTTTCGCGCGACCACGCACGGCGCGGCACCCTGCTCTTCCACGAGCCCATGGTCTGGGTCGGCTCCCCGCAGTTTGACATCTGGCGGCGCGACCCGCTGCCCATTGCAGTCTACGAGGAGGCCAGCCTGGGCCGGCGCAGCGCCATCAACGCCCTCGCCCTGCAGGGCCGGCCCTACAAGATCGTCTACAACAGCTCCAGCCTGGCAGGGCAGATCGCAGCCGTCGAGAGCGGCCTGGCCGTGGCCGTGCTGACGCAGTGCAGCGCGCCGCCGCATCTGCAACTTCTGGGCGCCGAACAGGGCCTGGGACCGCTGGAGCCGATGCAGGTAGCCGTCTACCGCAGCAAGACGTCCAAGGGCAACAAGGCGGTGGACAGCCTGCGGCGGATGCTGATCGAGACGCTCAGGGTGTCGGGCTGACACGCACCATCATCACGCCGTGAGGCTTCACGCTGCCGCCGACCTCGCCCGAGACGCCGCGGGTCTTCTTGCCCGACCACAGGTCGTGGACCTCGGCCTTGATGCGCGGCGCGAGGTCCAGCTGCTCCCACGTCACCTTGATGTCGGCCGCCGTTTCGCCGCGGTTGAACAGCACGGCCGCACGTTCGCCACCGGCCAGCGTGCGCACCCAGACTTCCAGGTTGCCCTGGCGCCAGACGCGCCGGCCCTGCCGGCCGAGCGGGTCCTGGTCGACCTTGATGACCTCGGCATTGGTCAGGATGCGGCGGGTGTCCGCATCCATCTTCGCCATGTCGTTGCCCGCCACCAACGGCGCGGCCAGCATGGCCCAGATCGAGAAGTGGCTCTCGTACTCCGTCGTCGTCATGCCGCCGTTGCCGACCTCCAGCATGTCGGGGTCGTTCCAGCCGTTGGGCGCGGCGTCGGCCCACAGGTCGGCATTCATGTCGATGATGTCCAGCAGGCCGTGCGACCACTCCTTCTTGCCCTTCCAGGCGTCCCAGATGTCGCCCGTGGTGCGCCACAGATGGCCGACGGGATGGGCCCAGCGGCCGGGCTGGCTGCCGCCCCATTCGCAGATGGACAGCACGATGTCACGGCCCGATTCGCGCAGCGCCTTGGCCATGATGGTGTAGGCCGCTTCGGGGGTGCGCGGGCCGGTGTAGCACCAGTCGTATTTCAGCCAGTCCACGCCCCACTTCGCATACTGGCGCGCATCCTGGAACTCGTGGCCGGCGCTGCCGGGGCGGCCACCGCAGGTTGCGGCGCCGGCATCGGAATAGAGGCCGAACTTCAGGCCCTTGGAATGAACGTAGTCGGCCAGTGCCTTGATGCCCGATGGGAAGCGCTCGGGGTCGGCCTGGATGTTGCCGTCCGCGTCGCGGCTCTTCTGCCAGCAGTCGTCGATGACGATGTAGCGGTAGCCCGCGTCTTTCATGCCGGAGGCGACCATCGCGTCGGCCTGCTGGCGGATCAGCGTCTCGCTGACGTTGCAGGCGAACTTGTTCCAGGAGTTCCAGCCCATCGGCGGCGTGGGCGCGAGATTGGGCTTGGGGGCGTCGAGCTTGAGCGTCTCGTGCGGGGCGGCCTGGGCGCCGGCAATGAAGACGCAGGTCGACAGGGCCAGCAAAGCGCGGCCGAGCCAGGTTGAAGTCATGGGGAAAACTCCGAAAAAAGTCAGACGGTGCCGCGGCGCGCTTCCAGCTCGGCGCGGATCTCGTTCATGCGCCGCTCGGTCAGGAAGTAGCGGGACACGATGTAGAGGGCGATAAGCAGCCCGAGGATGGGAATGCCCGACAGGGCGACCCGGATCATGAACAGCGCATCCTCGCCCTGCACCGGCAGCTTAGCGTTGAAGCCGGTGAACATCAGCACCCAGCCGGAGGCGCCGTTGCCCAAGGCGAGGCCGACCTTGGAGATCCAGGAGCCGCAGGCGGCGAACGAACCCTCGCGGCGCTGTCGGCTGCCGAGCTCGTCATGGTCGATGACGTCGGCCATCGCCGAGCCGTAGATCGTCCAGAACCCGGCACCGACGAAGGCCACGCCGCCGCTGGCAAACAACTGCAGCCAGGGCAGCTGCGGGTTGTAGAAGAACCAGTCGCCGACGAAGGCGAGGATGCCCAGCACCAGCACCGTCATCAGCGCATTGCGCTTGCCCCAGTGCCTGGCCACCCACCCGGCGAAGGCGATGCCAACGAGGCCGCAGACCAGACCGGCGATGCCCATCATCGAGTTCCACTTGGTGGCTTCAACGACGTTGCCGGCGCAGACGTAGTAGACGGTGGCGTAGTAGCCCAGCATGCCCACCATGGAGGTGGCCATGTTGTAGGCCATCATCGTGCCCAGCATCTGGCGGAAGGGCTTGTTCTTCAGTGTGCGGTACAGGGTGTCCTTGAAGGGCACGCGCTGCCGGGTCTGCGCCACGACCTTCTGGTAGTAGCGTTCGCGGGTCAGCAGGAAAATGGCGATGGAGACCACCACCATGATGCCGCCCAGGATGCTGGTGTAGACCTGGGCACCCAGCAGGATGTCGGGCTTGCCCTTCGCATCATTGAAGAAGGCCAGCGTCGTGAACTGGGCCGCCACGAACATCGCCAGCTCGGGGAGCTTCTGGATCGCGTTCTTCCATGACATCACGCGCGTGCGCTCGTGGTAGTCGGGCGTCATCTCGGCGCCCAGGCTGTTCCAGGGCATGTTGAAGCAACTCATGACCGGCACGTACAGGCAGGTCGAGACCAGCATGAAGATGAAGTATTCGTTGTCGCTCCAGCCGCGGCCGACGGCGAACATCAGCGGCAGGCCGATGCCGGCGAGGATGCCGCCCACCAGGATGAAGGGGCGGCGGCGCCCCCAGCGCGTGCGGGCGTTGTCGGAGAGCCAGCCGAACAGCGCGTCCGAAACGGCATCGACCGCGATCTTCAGGAAGATGACCGTGGAGATCAGCCCCGGCGCCACGCCGAGGAAGATGTTGAAGACGTGGAAGGCCAACGACTGGTAGAGCCAGTGGCCCCACATGTCCAGGAAGGAGCCCAGGCCGAAGCCGATCTTCTGCCGCGCGGGCACGCGGTCGGCCGCAAGTGTTGGCGCTGGCGGCACGGAGGCGGTCGGGCGCTGCACGGGCGGCATGGCGGCCCCTTCGGGATCGGCGATCAAGACTGTCTCCTTCGCCTGGCGCTGAGCGAGGCGGTATTTTTAGTAAACAGTCCTATTTTCGTTCGTTGATCGCACGAACGAAAGGCGGTGCAACTACCTAGGCAGCCACCTAGACAGCTGCGGTCTTGCGCCTGGCCTTGCGCGGCGCGGCCTCGGCTTCAGGCGCCGCGACGAAACGGGAACTCTCGCGCACGACCAGCTCCACCGGCAGCGACGCGTCATTGGGTGCGACATCGCCTTCGATGAGGGCGCGTGCGGCGACGTTGCCAAGTGCTTCCTTGTCCATCTTCACAGTGGACAGGGGCGGCTTGTTGCGGGCAGCCTCCTCGATGTCGTCGTAGCCGATGAAGCGGATGTCCTCGGGCACGCGCAGGCCGCGCTCAAGACAAACCTCGATGGCAAACATGGCCGTCGAGTCGTTGTAGGCGAAGACCGCGTCCGGGGGGTTGGGCAGGGCCAGCAGGCGGCTCATCGCATCACGGCCGGCGTCGCCGTATTCCAGCGCCGGGTCCAGCGTGACTTCGTAGTCGGGGTCAAACAGGCGGCCGGCCTCGAACAAGGCGCGGCGGAAGCCCTTGGCGCGCAGCGACGTCGAGTAATGCGCCAGCGGCCCGAAAATGGCGGCGATGCGTTGGGACTGGCCTTCCAGCAGATGGCGAGTCGCCAGCCAGGCGCCAAGCTGGTTGTCGTCATTGACGCAACGCACGCCGGGGTAAAAGTGATCCACGAGCACCAGCGGCAGTTCGCAGCGGCGAATGGATTCCATGGCCTCGGGGTCGAAATAGCCGGCACCCAGCAGCGCCTCGGCCTCATGGCGGCGTACCTGGCCGGCCACGTCGTCGCCCGCCAGCACCGACATGATGCTCAGCGGCACGCCGGCCTCGCGGCAGGCCGTCTCGGCGCCGTGCAGCACATAGGAATAGAAGGGGTTGTTGGCCAGCGAGCCCAGGCTGCGGCTGTACAGGAAGAGCATGCGGCGTGGCTTGCCGGTGCGCAGCTTGCCGACGTCGTAACCCATCTGCTGGGCCACGCCGAGCACCTGGGCGCGAGTCTGCTCAGACAGGCCGGGCTGGCCCTTCAGCGCGCGCGACACCGTGCCGATGGACACGCCCGCGGCCTCGGCCAATTCGCGAATCGTCACTCCCTTGTCGGCCATCACCCGAGCTCCCGCTGTTGTTTAGCACGTCGCATCGGGCGCGATTGTGCATCGGCACCCCAGCGGCCCCGGGTACACCCTGTACCGGGGGCAAAACCTAGGCTGGATATTGTTCACTAAACAATCGCTGTTGCATAGAATATTTCCGAACCACCGACGAAGCGCGCCAAGCGCCGCCGACATGCTCCCCTGCCCCATCGCCGTCCTCGGCGAAGCCCTGGTCGACGAATTCCATGACGGACCCGTCGCGGGTGGCGCGCCCTTCAACGTGGCGCGCTCGCTCGCCGCCATGGGCGCGCCGGCCCTGTTCATCAGCCGCGTCGGCGCGGACGATGACAACGGCCGCCTCGTGCTCGACAGTGCGCGCCGCTACGGCCTGGACAGCGCCGGCGTGCAGCGCGACCCGCAGCACGCCACCGGCCGCGTCAGCGTGCACGAGGACGCCGGAGGCCACCACTTCGAGATTCAAGGCGACGCCGCCTGGGACCATATCGACGCCGCGGCCGCCCGCCCTCACCTCGCTGAAACGGCGCCGGCGTGGCTCTACTTCGGCAGCCTGGCCCAACGCCAGCCCGCCTCGCGCGCGGCCCTGCGCGCCCTCGTCAAGCCTTTCACCGGCACGCGCTTCCTGGACTTGAACCTGCGGGCCGGCACTGAAACCCGACTGCTGGCCGCCGAGTCGCTGATGCTGGCCGATTGGGTCAAGGTCAACGACGAAGAACTGGCCCAACTGGCCGGCTGGTTCGATGCCGGCGCGCCCGACGACGCCGGCCGCGCCAGCGCATTGATGGCACGTTTTGCACTGCAACGCCTGGTGCTGACCTGCGGCGCCAGCGGCTGGCGCTTCTACGCGCCGGGCGGCGTGCTGCTGGCGCAGGGGGCTGGCGTCATCCAGCCGTGCATGGTCGACACCGTCGGCGCCGGCGATGCCTTCACCGCCCTGCTGCTGGCCGGCCTGTCGCTGGGCCGTGACCTGCCCGCCACGCTGGCCCTGGCCAATCGCTACGCCTCCTTCATCTGTGGCGTGCGCGGCCCGCTGCCCGCCGAACCCCTTGCCCTGCAACCCTGGCGCACCGCCCTGCATGCGCTGCCGACCTCTGCCTGAACGACTGCCCGACATGGACCTGACCCCGCCTCCCACCTCCCTGGCCGACCTCGTCGCGCCGCCCGCCGGCTCGGCCATGCGCCGCCCCGGCTTCATCTTCGGCGCCGGCACCTCGTCGTACCAGATCGAAGGCGCCGCACACGAGGACGGCCGCCTCGAATCCATCTGGGACCGCTTCTGCGCGACGCCGGGCAAGGTGCTGCGCGGCGAGAACGGCGACGTGGCCTGCGACCACTACCACCGCTTTGAAGAAGACCTGGACGTCCTGCAGCGCCTGGGTGTGGACGCCTACCGCTTCTCCATCGCCTGGCCGCGCGTGATGGACGAGGCCGGCCGGCCGAATGCGAAGGGCATCGACTTCTACAAGCGCCTGCTCGACGGCCTGGCCAAGCGTGGCATCCGCGCCTTCGTCACGCTGTATCACTGGGACCTGCCCCAGCACCTCGAAGACCGCGGTGGTTGGCTGAACCGCGAGACGGCCTACCGCTTTGCCGACTACGCCGACCTGATGAGCCGCGAACTCGGTGGCGGCCGCGTGGCGGCCTGGACGACGCACAACGAGCCCTGGTGCTCAGCCTATCTTGGCTATGGCGACGGGCACCACGCGCCCGGCCTCAAGTCCAACCGCTGGGCCGCCCAGGCCATGCACCATTTGCTGCTGGGGCACGGCCTGGCGTTGCCCATCCTGCGCGCCAACGACCCGACGGCCTTGCACGGCATCGTCGCCAACTGCGCGCCGGGCTATGCCGACACCGACACAGCCGAAGACCGCGACGCCGCTTCGCTGTTCGAGACCTACCAGAACCGCTGGGTGCTGGACCCGCTGCTCAAGGGCGAGTACCCGGCTGACCTGTGGCGCCTGTGGAAAGGCTGCGAGCCCCTGGTACTGCCCGGCGACATGGACCTCATCAAGCAGCCCATCGACTACCTGGGCATCAACTTCTACAGCCGCGCCGTGCTGCGCTCCAAGGGCCCCGACACCATCGACTGGGTGCGCCACCCCGAGGTCGAGCGCACGACGATGGACTGGGAGGTCTACCCGCAAGGCCTGCAGGACCTGTTCGAAGCCTTCAAGCGCGACTACGCCAATCTGCCGCCCCTCTACATCACCGAAAACGGCATGTCGAGCGACGACATGGTCAGCGCCGGCGACGTCGACGACCTGCAACGCCAGGCCTACATCAAGCAGCATTTCGCGGCATGCTCACGCGCCATGGACAACGGCGTGGACGTGCGCGGCTATTTCATCTGGTCGCTGCTGGACAACTTCGAATGGGCCTTCGGCTACGAGCGCCGCTTCGGCCTCGTGCATGTGGATTTCGAGACCCAGCAGCGCACGCTCAAGCGCAGCGCGCTGGCGTATGCGGACTTCCTGCGGGAGCGGGCCGGGCGATAAAACTCAGCTCGCACTGACGAGGCGGTCGAGATAAGCCGCATGGTCTGGCATGCCGTCCACCGTCCGGGCGACGGCAGTGTGCAGACGCTGGAAGTGCTCCCGCAGCGCGACCTCGCTCACCTGCTTCAACAGTGGGTCCAGGCCCTCGGGCTTCAGGCCCAGGCCGAGGTAGAGCGAGTACCACGAGTCCTCGCCGAAGCTGTCGCGGTCCAGGATGACGACGCGACCGTTGCGGCGAAAGGTTTCGATCTGGTGCGCCAGCGTGTCGGGGATGGGCATGGCCGCGCAGTAGCGCCAGAACTCGCTGTCGTCACGCTGCGTCTGCTTGTAGTGCAGGATGATGAAGTCACGGATGGACTCGTACTGCCTTGTCATGCGGCGGTTGTATTCGTCCACCAGATGCGGTTCACACTTGCGGTCGGGGAATAGCTCCACCAGGCTGCTGATGCCGTGGATGACGAGCGACAGGCTGGTGGATTCCAGCGGCTCCAGGAAACCCGACGACAGGCCCACCGCGACGACGTTCTTCTCCCAGATGCGCTTGCGCATGCCGGTCTTGAAGCGCAGCTGGCGCGGCTCGCCCTGGGGCGCGCCGTCGAGGTTACTCATCAACACGTGGCCGGCTGCCTCGTCGCTCATGTAGCCGCTGCAGTAGACATGACCGTTGCCGGTGCGGTGCTGCAGCGGGATGCGCCACTGCCAGCCGGCGCTGCGCGCCGTAGACGTGGTGTACGGCGACAGCGGCAGCACCTTGTCGCAGGGCACGGCCTGGGCACTGTCGCAGGGCAGCCAGTGCGTCCAGTCGTGATAACCGGCTTTCATGACACCCTCGATCAGCAGCGCGCGAAAGCCCGAGCAGTCGATGAAGAGATCCCCCTCGATGCGCCGGCCATCGGCCAGCGTCACGGCGGTCACGAAGCCGTCGCCGGGGCGCAGCGACACGTCGACGATGGTGCCCTCCTCGCGCTTGACGCCGCGCGCCATCGCGTACTCGCGCAGGAAGGTCGCGTACAGGCCAGCGTCGAAGTGGAAGGCGTAGGAGTAGGAATTGGCGGCCGACGGCGGCCCGCCCTCGGGCGGCACGAAGCGGTTGCGCTGCGCCATCACCGCCGCGGTGGACCACTCCTCGTAGCTGGGCATGGCGCCCGCGCGGTCCAGCCTCTGCCAATGCGCCACCGACGAGCGGTTGACGATGGGCGGCCCGAAGCCGCCGAAGCCGTGGAAGAAGCGGTTGCCGACGCGACCCCAGTCCTTGAACTCGATGCCCAGCTTGAAACTTGCCTGGGTCCTGCGCATGAACTCGGCGTTGTCGAGCTCCAGCGCGTCGTTGTAGTGGCGGATGCTGGGCAGCGTCGCCTCTCCCACGCCCACGGTGCCGATCTCGGGCGACTCGATCAGCACGATCTCGCAACCGACCGGGTTGGCCGGCCCGGCCGGCTGCGTGCCGAACACCTGGCTGAGCGGCGCGGCGGCCATCCAGCCGGCGCTGCCGCCGCCGACGATGACGATGCGGCGGATGGCTTGGTCGTTCATGGCTTGACTGCCTCCATGGCTGGGGCACGGACGTGCCGATCTATGAAGGCGCCGTGGTCAGGCATGCCGTCCACGGTCTGCGAGATGGCCGCGCGAAGACGCTGGAAGTGCGCGCGTAGCGCTTGTTCGTCCACCTGTCGCAGCAACGGGTCGTGGCGCTCCGGCCAGCAGCCGAGGCCCAGGAACAGCGATACCCAGGAAGGCTCAGCGAAGCTGTCCGGATCGAGGATGGCGACGCGACCACTGCGGCGGAAGAGTTCGATCTGGTGGCTCAAGGCGTCCGGGATCGACATGGCCGCGCAGTAGCGCCAGAACTCGCTGTCGTCGCGCTTCGTCAGCTTGTAGTGCAGCACGATGAAGTCGCGGATGGACTCGTATTGCTGCGTCATGCGGCGGTTGTATTCGTCGGCGAGGTAGCGGTCGCAGCGTTTGTCGGGGAAGAGTTCTATCAGGCGGCCGACGCCATCCATGATGAGCTGGATGCTGGTGGACTCCAGCGGCTCCAGGAAGCCCGACGACAGGCCGATGGCGACGACGTTCTTGTCCCAGGCCTTCTTGCGCATGCCGGTCTTGAAGCGCAGCTGGCGCGGGTCGGCCTGGGGCGCGCCGTCCAGGTTCTGCATCAGCACCTGCCCGGCGGCCTCGTCGCTCATGTAGCCGCTGCAGTAGACGTGACCGTTGCCGGTGCGGTGCTGCAGCGGGATGCGCCACTGCCAGCCAGCGCTGCGCGCCGTGGACGTGGTGTACGGCGTCAACGGCTGCACCTTGTCACAGGGCACGGCCTGGGCGCTGTCGCAGGGCAGCCAGTGCGTCCAGTCGTGATACCCGGCCTTCATGACGCCCTCGATCAGCAGCGCGCGAAAGCCCGAGCAGTCGATGAAGAGATCGCCTTCGATGCGCCGGCCGTCGGCCAGGGTCACGGCGGTCACGAAGCCGTCGCCGGGGCGCAGCGACACGTCGACGATGGTGCCCTCCTCGCGCTTGACGCC